>NZ_JBKXLD010000027.1:0-23398 GCF_047010065.1 Allobaculum sp. | reverse complement strand
AATTATCCCAAGGAGGCGGTCGAGAAAATACCCGTCTTTTATTTGACGCTTACAACAGAACGGAAAAAGGGGACGGATCGTGAAGATCCGTCCCCTTCGTTTTGCTTGAAAGGAAACTGTAAAACTTTTTCGCCTGTCGGATAACCGAAAGGCTGGGCAATATGATTTGGGCTTAAATAAAACTTATTTCAGGCTGGAAAGCTTGCCGGCTTCGGGTTTCAGTCGCATAGCCAGGTCAGCCTGGGCCAGATCGCGGGCAGTCTGATCGATCTGAGCCTGACTTTCAGCCTTATCGAGCAGAGCTTTGGCGGCAGTGAGTTTTGTTCCAAAGTCTGTCTTAGCATTGCCATCCTTGTAGGAAGCAAGGCCTGTGTTAACGGTCTCGGCATGGCGGATTGCTTCACGAAGGAGGTCGTAGTTGTATTCAATCGGTTCGACTTCTTCGAGTGCAGCATAGGCATCGAGAAGAGCCTCAGCAGCATTGGCCACTGCCGTTGCATCTTCACCGCTCATGCGTGCAGCCTGTGCATCGACGTAAGTAGCACGGAAGGCTGCCCAGGCTTCATCGGAGCCTTTCTGTTCGCCTTCATACGTGGTTTTGGTCGTATTGAGTGCGTTGATAACTGCGGTGGCATCTACGAGGTTATTTGCAGCTTCGAGAGCTTCTGCTTTCAGAGCGTCCCATGCCTGCGCGCGAATGGATTCGGTGGCGTTCACCTTGTCCATTACCTTCTGATAGGCTTCCGCCGTATCGATTGTCATGTTTGTAACATCCAGATCTTTGATGGAGTTCAGAGCTGCCTTTGCAGCTGTGAGAGCATCGCCGGTCAGAATGTCATTTGGACCTTCTGCATACAGTTCTTCGGCTGCTGCAAAATCGCGGTCGTTGATGGTGGAGAGACAGGTGAGCTTGAATCCGTTGATGGAAACCGGATTGCCTTCGTCATCAGTTACATCGACTTTCTGCAGATCGGTTGTGGAAGTGAAGGTTCCGTTGATTGTCTTGACAACAGCGCCATTGGCGTCGAGCAGTTCCAGCTTATAGTCCTTGATCGAACCGTTGACGTTGCCGCGGCCCTTGTAATCGATCTTGTTTACAGACAGTGTCTTTCCAAAATCAACTTTGATCCAGTGCGGATTATCATCCGAGCACTTGTCGCTGCCGCTGTAGTTTGTGTGCCAGCGATCGTTAGGATTGTCGTTGATGGCAGCCATCGCGCCGCTGTCGCCGTTCGATGTTCCGGAAGCTTCAGAGCAGGCGGAAGCACTCCAGCCATTACGGCTGTAAACCTGCGAGGACAGTTCTTCCGGATCGGCCGGTGCTTCGTCTTCGATTTCAGAAAGCGGTTTGGCAGCGTTGGAAATGCGGATGTTGCCGATCTTGCCGCTGAAGCCGGCATCGGCCATCGTGTAGTCTCCGCCAGTGAGCGAAAGACCGATGAGAGCCTTGTCGTAAAGGGAAGCGTACAGCGTGCCGTCGATGTAAATCTTCAGCATGCCGTTCGCGGTTTTGGAAGCGGTGATGCGATGGTTCTTTCCATCGTTGATTTTGCCTTCGTGTACCGTATGCGTTTCGTGTTCTACGTATTCATCGGTACCGAATTTGCCGGTGTCTTTGGAATCGACGTAGGTACGCTGATCCAGCGAACTGAGGGTATGGCTTCCGACTTTGAAGTTCAGATAGCCGTTTTCATCAATGGAAAGGGCTACGTCGCTGCCGGAGTTAAACAGCGCTTTGGACATCGCGGTCGTATTGAGATCCATAACGATCGAGAAATCCTGCGTTCCGGACAGCGTATTGGAATCGCTGAGGGAAACTTTGGAAGTCGGCTGCGTGAAGTAGGTATCCAGGTCTGCATCGTAGGACTTGCTCAGGGATTCGGGAAGAACGCCCTTGTTTGTCGTATCGAGAATCAGACCGTTGCGGTATACAGGAACGTTGAGTTTGATCGTTCTTTCCACACCGGAAGCATCTTTTTCGGTGATTTCCACCTCAGGGTTCGTAAGGCTGCCGATGGAGAAGGGGATCGATACAGTGCGGTAGTCGTCATGGAGTTTGAAGTCAGTAATTTCCTTGCCGTCGACTTTGACGGATACAGGGGTAACGCGCTGATCAAATTTCACAGCGAGCGTGTTGTTGTCGGTATTCTTTGCGGATACCGCTTTTGGAGCAGATGGAGCTTTGGCACCGAAGTGGTAAATCACCATTTCGTTTGCCGGAACGGTTACGGTGATGGAATCGCCGTAGCTGTACGTTTCCGTGCTCGTGCCGGAAACGAACGGACGAACGCTGATGTAGGAAAGGTTTTTCACAGAGGCATCCACGCCGGCCTGTGCATCCAGTTTGAGTGTATACGTCTGTTCGGAAGAAGTCGGGTTGACAACAGAAACGATGCCTTCCTGACCTTTCCATGCGGAATACCCGTAAACCTGAGCATTGCCCGGAACGCCGCCATGCAGACGGGAAGTTTTCAGAACATCCTGATTGGTTTCCATCCAGTCCAGGACGTCCATGGTAATTTCGTATTTTTCTTCATTCACGATCGATGGAGAATAGTAAAGTTCCCAGAACAGAGTACCGCGCATGGCGTTGGCAAACATGTACTGGCGGAAGTCCGCATCGGTCGCATTCGAACCTTTGCCCTGGTTGTTGACCTGGCCGTGGTTGTCGGAAACGCCGTAAATCGGTTCGTGGTTGTAGAAGTGGTTCTGCGGGAACTGAACCTGGAACTTGTTGGCAAGGTTATAGTACACGTTGTCTCGGTAGTAAATCTTGCGGATATGGCGAGCAGCTGTACCAGCTACGTCATTGGTGTCATCGGAGTTCTGCAGCCATACGGTATTGACCCACTGCAGCATCCATGGGGACAGCTCGACAAAGCAGGTCGCGTTGATGAAGAGCGGTCTGCCCTGCGAAGCATTGAAGGCACGTACATTTTCAAACAGATCCGTCCAGTGTTCCCAGAGATCGGATGTGTAGTACATGTTGTTCGGTCCGCCGACCATGTGGTCATGTGCTGCGTTTGTGCAGTGACCGGTCGCAAAACCGTCCCACTTCCAGTATTCAACGCCATAGTCTTTCTGCCACATTTTAGCGAGACGTTCAAAGTTGTCGACATACTTGTGGGAAGCGATACAGATATCGCCTTTGGAGTAGCCGGTGCCGGCTTCTTCAATAATGTGAGCAATGTTGCCTTCTGATCCATAGCCGCCGCGCGGGCCGATCCAGATACCGAATGTGGACTGGAGCTTGTTGGCCAGAGAAGTAGACGTATAGAAATCGTTCGGGAACTTGTCGTTGATTTCCCAGAATCCGGTACGGTTTACGTTGTTTCCGTATTCGGAGTTGAACTGGGTTTCGTTATACGCATAGGAGTTCCAGCCGTCATCGACAACGTATGCATCGAGCGGTTCAACGCCGTTGCGGGAAAGTCCGTCTTCAACACCGACGAAGGATTTTTCAATACTTGCATCGGTGATGTTTTTCATGTTGTCGTACCAGGAGTTGTACTGCTTGCGGAATACGGTCGGCGTTGCGATGTCTTCAATGTAGTTGAAGAAGTCGGTCTTCACTTCATTGACTGTCGTTCCGCGGGCTGCACCGATGACGTTCTGCCAGGAGACAAACTTGTCATCCGTCGTCAGCATATTGTCTTCCTTCATTTTGGAGAAGGACTTGCCGGAGTAGTAGCGAACCTGCGTGGTTTTGTCCGAAGGTCTGTATTCCGTTTCGGCTACCGGGAATTCGCTTCCCATAAACAGGCCGTCTACATAAATCGGCTGACCGAGCATGGAATCGTGCGCATCCAGACCGCCGTAGCCAAAGCCGCCGGCATTCGTCGGATGGGTCCAGATCGTATCGGCATCGTCATCCGGAATCACAAATGCATCCTGATCGATATAGCTAACGACCGCGGTATCCTTGCTGGATTTGATTTCCAGGAAGGAACGCATGTAATCCTTGCCGTCTTCGGCGACATAGATTTCATCGATATCGAACGTCGTTCCGCCAAAGTCGTACGGCTCATAGCTGATCGTCAGCTTGACGCCGTTTTCGGTATCTGCTTTTTCAGCTTTTTCGAACGTAAGATCGCTGGTTTTGATCGTTCCTTCCTTGCCGATCGCCTGCTCATCCAGGCTGCGGTATTCCGGACCCTGATAGGCGTCGGAGTACAGATTGACTTCGGCCATCGCAAATTCTTCGGCAGTACCCATAGCCATGCCGGTAAACTGCAGACGGATATGCTGGGTGGTTACAGCAGTATTAAGGTTGCAGTAAACGCGGTCGCCGACGTTATACAGGCTGTCAACCTGATGGAGGTTATACGCAGCTTCGGTGAAGGCACCTTTGCCTGCGGATACCCAGTTCGTACCGTCTTCACTTGTGAAGACTTCGAATGCGCCGACGGTACCGTTTTTGCCGTCTACGGCATTGCCTGCACCGGGACGCTTATCAAGAGAGAAGGATTTGACGGTCTGTTCAGATCCAAGATTGAGGTCTACATTAATCGGGAATCCATTGTGATTTCCCTGACCAGGACCGCCTTCATCCGGATAGGTTGAGAGATCGCCATCGATGATCGACTTAAAGGAGGCATCAGTAAAGGCTCCGTTATTTTTCGGTGTGATCGAACCGGTCCAATCCGTGCGATCGAGAGCCTGTGTCGGAACGGTTACTTTCTGCGGAATTTTGTTTTCGAAGAAATTAATTTCGGAAGTTGTAAATTCCTGCTTGTCGGAATTCCATACGGTGGAAACCTGGCGAACCTTGAAATAGCGCGCTGTCTGCGGTGCGGTAAAGTTGAAGGCTACGCGATCGCCAACGTTAAAGAGGCTGTCGACTTTGTGCAGATTATAATCATCTGCTGTAAATTCGCCTTCATCAAATTTTGTCCAGTTCTCTCCGTCATCGCTTTTGTACAGTTCGAATTTGCCCATCGAACCGTTTAGGCCATACGCCTCTTCTTGGAACCCTGGACGCTTGTCAACCGAGAAGGCAGAAACCGTTTTGGCTTCTTTCATATCGATTACCGCATCCCAGGGATTGCTGGCATTGTTGTAGTCATCCGGATTCGTACTGAGGTTGCCGTCAATCAGCTTACCGGCGTCTGAAGAAGTAAATCCGCCGCCGGAAGTATTGGTCAGGGATGCTGTCCAGCCAGTACGGTCCATTGCAGTAGCGTTTTCAACATCGAGCTTCTGAGGATTGGCGATAATGTCTTCCTGAGCCGTATCCCCATACGTCTGTGCGGAAATGACAAAGTCCTCCGATCCAGCCCCTGGAGTCAGCGTGCGATCAATTTTATGGTTCACGACGCCCGTCGTGGCCACTTTGCCGTCTGTAACCGAGAACGTACGGGAAATCTTGTTGTTACCGATACTCAGCTGGTTGTCTGAGATCATCGCATCAAAATCCGTACCATCGGATTCATTGGCCAGAACAACTGTGGAAGATCCTAATGAGCTCGCCCCAAGCGTCAGAGAAAGAAGGCTTCCCAGCAGCTTTCTGTGTTTTGAATTCATGCTTATTCCTTTCTATTTCATCTTGTACATAGTGAAGAATGAAACATTTTGTTTCCTGAATCCACCCCGCAAAGGGAATGCCCGATTTTCCGTTCTGAAAGCGAATTCATTCACTAAAATATTAAGTTATGCCGCATTATTAGTCAAAAACATAAAGTGCTTTTTGCAAATCCGCCGTTTTTTCTGGATATGTCAAATTGAGTAATTTTCAACGAAACCACAAAAAAGCAGCACCTGCAAAGAAGGTTAAAACGCAAGTGAAAAATACAGGAAAATCCAGCCCCTTCCCTGGACGTGTCCGACCTGCCTTTCGCAGAGCCCAGTGCTTCTGAAGTCCTTTTCTGCGGCGGTACACTAAGAAAAACGCCAGGTAAAATTTTCTAATCCGGGCGCAATGTTCGACAAAGCGATCCGGTTTTGCCGGCTGGAAAGCAAAAAGGCGAAGCCTTTCGTCTTTAAAAGCTTCGCAATTTGGCGAGATACACCTTTGGCTGTAGAAATTTAAAAAAGTCGTGTTACAATGTCGAAACAAAACAAACATTCGAAAAGCTGAGATAAGAAAGAGTACACAGAGCCGGATTTCCAAGAGAGCTGTCGTTGGGTGCGAGACAGTAAAGACGTCTGTGGAATACACCTTGGAGCTGCCTTTATGGCCGTGAACCTGCGTTAAAGGCGAGTGCATCAAATAGAAGTTTGATGAATTAAGGTGGTACCGCGCATTGTCGTCCTTGACAGTGCGCGTTTTTTATTTTCGGTTTGTTTTGATACTTGAATTATGGAGGATGGATATGAAATTTTTTGATGAGCTCAAATGGCGCGGCCTGGTGAACGATGTCACTTCTCCCGATCTGGAAGAGGAAATCAACAACGGCGAGCTGACCTTCTATATTGGAACCGACCCAACGGCGGATTCCCTGCACATCGGCCATTACAGTTCGCTGTTGATGGCCAAACGTCTCGAACAGCACGGACATCATCCGATCATGCTCGTCGGCGGTGCGACCGGCTTTATCGGCGACCCGAAAGCAACCGGCGAAAGAAGCATGCTGACACCGGAAGTTCTCGATCACAACTTCCACGCGCTACACGCCCAGATTTCCAGATTATGGGGCTTTCCGATGGTCAACAACCTCGACTGGACCAAGGATCTTTCGATCATCGACTTCCTGCGCGACTACGGAAAACACTTCAACGTCAACTACATGATCAATAAGGAAACGGTAAAGAAGCGTCTGGATACCGGTATTTCCTACACGGAATTTTCCTACATGATCCTGCAGTCGCTCGACTTCCTGCATCTGTTTGAAGAATACAACTGCCGTCTGCAGATCGGCGGACAGGATCAGTGGGGAAACATCACTTCCGGTCTGGAACTGATCCGCAAGAAAAAAGGATCCGACACCAAAGTCTTCGGTCTGACCATGCCGCTGATTACCAAAGCGGACGGTACAAAATTCGGCAAGAGCGAAACGGGAACCGTATGGCTCGACGCGGACAAAACCAGCCCGTACCAGCTGTACCAGTTTCTGCTGAACACGGAAGATGCCAAGGTGATCGAATACCTCAAGAAACTGACGTTCCTGAGCGTGGAAGAGATCATGGCTCTGGAAAAAGAAGTGGAAGAAAATCCTGGCCGCCGTGCAGCCCAGAAAAAGCTGGCGGAAGAAGTCGTTTGCGACCTTCACGGGGAAGAAGCACTCGAAGGCGCTCTGAAAATCACAAATGCGCTCTTTGGCGGATCGCTTGAAGAACTGACCGAAGCACAGCGGCGAGAACTCGTAAACACCATGGAGAAAACACCGGCAGCTGCAGGCAAGCTCGAAGACGTTCTGATTGCCGCAAAAGCTGCTTCTTCCAAGCGCGAAGCCCGCGAATTCATCAAGGGCAACGCGGTTTCGGTAAACGGACAGAAAGTCAACGACCCGAACATGCCGATCGATCTGAACAGCACCTACGTCGATAATGTGGTTCTGATCAAGCGCGGTAAAAAGAAAAACTACGCGATTGAACTGACCGAAGCGGCGGAATAAGTCCGAGCTTCTGACAGCCCTTAAAAGGGCAGATTCAATTCATTAGAAAAACCAGAAAGGATTTTCGAGTGGCCAGCACTTTGAAAATCCTTTTTCGTTTTTCTGCGAAGAAATCGAAATGGACAGACTGAACAAAAGCAGGCTTATCAAAAACGGAGCGTCAGCGCAATTCATTCTGGAAAGCATCTGCACCCAGCGCAGGAAGCGGCATTCCAAATATTTGCCTTTCCATATATTTGTAGATATTTATGAGTATCGATCTTTATTTGTCAGATCGTTTCGGAAAGAATTGTCTAGGGCGTTACGTTCGTTTTTTGATTTCAGAGGAGTGTAATGCGTCACGGGATTCCACTCCTGTTCTGTTTATTCAGGGCTCTCGAAGACAGACGTCCTTTTCCAAAAACGGTGTGAAAAACGCCCAAAACGATTCGCGAAAATTCTTTCGGTCATCTTCGTGGATATTCTGAATCTCCTGTTGCAGGATTTGAATCCGGTCACACTTTTTCTCTTTCCGTCAGACAGGTAAGAAAGATATGCGGGTGACAAAGGAAAATGGTCTGTCAGAACAATCGAATTCTGACATCAGGAGATATAGACATGAAACATAGAAAAGCAGCCATTCTTGGTGTTGGACACGTTGGAGCCCACGTCGCCAGCGCTCTGTGCATGGAAGGCATTGTCGATGAGCTCATTCTTATCGATACGCGTCCGCAGAAAATCATCAGCGAAGCACAGGATCTGAATGACGCTCTGCTGTACACGTCCTGGAGCGTCAACGTACATCCAGGCGATTTCGCGGATCTGAAAGACTGCGATGTACTCATTAACGCTGCAGGAGACATTGAACTGCTTCGCGGAAACGAAGAGCGGTCCAGCGAACTGGATTTTACAATTCGTGCTGTACATTCCTTTGCGCCTAAAATCGCCAAAAGCGGATTCAAAGGCGTCATCATCAATATTTCCAATCCGTGCGATGTCGTGACGCGCGCACTGGCCAAAGGATGCGGTCTGCCGTATGGTCATATATTTGGAACCGGAACCGCACTGGATACTTCGCGTCTGGTCGGCGCCATTTCCAAAAAGACAGGACTGGCCCGCCATTCTGTTACCGCAATGATGCTTGGCGAGCACGGCAACCGTCAGTTTGCTCCAAAGTCCGTCCTTTCCTTCCAGGGAGCCCCGTTAAAAGCGGCTTCGTTGCTTGCCAAGGACCTGGACTGGAAAGAACTCGAACAGGAAGCCATTAAAGGCGGCTGGGTCACGTTTGCGGGCAAGCAGTGCACCGAATACGGCATTGCCGCAACTGCTGCTCGACTGGCTGAAGCGGTACTGAGGGACGAGCATCTGATTCTTCCGGTTTCCGCACCGCTGAGCGGGGAATACGGTCAGTACGATCTGTATGCGGGCGTACCGGCGGTCATCGGCCGGCACGGCATTGAAAAAGTCATCGTTCTGCCCTTAAACGATGAAGAGAAAACGGAATTTCTGGCCTGCTGCGACGCCATTCGTTCTAATGTGGAAAAAGCGGATGCGCTGGTGGAGCAGCTGAACGCAAAGAAAAAGCACAGCAGTTAAAACTTCTTTTCAGGCAGTCTGCCCGGAGCGGACGTCCAAAATGGATATCAGCCTGTCTTCAGGCCGTCACAATTAAATAACGCCTTAGCTAAAGGTTTCTGACCGACAGCTAAGGCGTTTCGATTTTATTGCAGACTGGCTAGGCGCTGAAATATTTTTCCTTGATCAAATCGACCGGCATATCGTGACCAGTCCAGAGCTTGAAGGAAGCAGCGCCCTGATACAGAAGCATGTACATGCCGTTGGACGTCTTGCATCCAGCGGCTTTTGCGTCTTTGAGCAGTTTTGTTTCTTTCGGATTGTAAATGACATCAAATACGAAAAGATCCGGACGGAACAGGGAAGTATCCTGAATGATCGAACGATCTGTATTCGGAGCCATGCCTACTGATGTGCCGTTGACGAGAATGGCGCTGTTCGCGATGGCTTTGCGAAGGACTTCCGGATCGGAATAATCGTGGACGCGAACCGTGCAGTTCGTGCGCTCATTCAGCTTTTCGGCAATTTCTTCAAGGCGGCCGAAGAAATCGTCGCGAATGTTGAAAACGTCGATTTCCTTGACGCCATCCAGGGCAGCCTGAACCAGAATGGCCGTGGCCGCGCCGCCGGCACCGAGCAGGGTCATGTTTTTTCCGATAATATTTACGCCGCATTCTTCCACGGCTTTCATAAAGCCGATACCGTCGGTCGTATAGGCGGTCAGAACACCGTCTTCGTTGACGATGGTATTGCAGGCGCCGGTAATTTCCGAAGCGGGGGAGAGATTATCCGCCAGCGTGCACATGATGTTTTTGCCCGGCATGGTGATGTTCCAGCCTCTTGCTTTAAACAGCTTCAGCGCTTCTACGGCTTTCGGCATGTCTACTTCAGGCACATCAAAGGCAAGGTAGGCATAGTCGAGACCAAGCGCGTCGCATGCTTCGTTATGCATGGCAGGGGAAATGGAGTGAGCGACCGGTGAACCCAGAAGGCAGAGCAGACCGGTATGTCCGGTAATCGATTGAGTCATACTGATTCATCCTTTCGAAAGATTTGTAAGCAGAAGGAACAGCCGTTTCTTTCTCAGAGTAAGAGAGAGGATGCTTATCTTTTTAAAACGGGACTCTTTAAATCAGGGCTATTCCTGAGCCTGCCCGGCCGATTCGGCATCCTTGCAGGCTTTGACTTTGGAAATAATTTCCTCGCAAATGCGATAGACGTCTTTTCCGTCGGTATTGACGATAATATCCGCCGCTCCCATATAGGCGGGATTGCGTTTTTCCATCAGATCCGTGATGTGTTCGACCGTTTTGTTGTTTTCGAGAAGCGGGCGATCGTGGCTGTCCTGGACGCGGTCGAGAATAGTCGCCGGATCGGCGGTCAGCAGAACGATTTTTCCGGATTTGCGCATTTCATCGACATTGACCTGACGCATAGCGACACCGCCGCCGCAGGAAATGATCTGGTCATGCTTGCCGCGGCACGATTTGAGCAGATTCGTTTCTTCGTCGCGGAAATACTGTTCCCCGCGCAAATCGAAGATTTCGGAAATGGACATGCCGTTCTGTTCGGCGATAATCTGGTCCATTTCGATGACATCCATCGCGAAAACCTGCTTGAGGGCTTTGGCGACTGTACTTTTTCCCACGCCCATGAAGCCGATCAGGAAAATGTTGAAGCCGAACAGTTCGTGCGACTGAATTCGCTTGGAGTAATAAAGAATCGAATCGTAAACGCCCATAATGGCATCCCGGTATTCGTAGTCAGCAAGTTTCTTATTGAAATTGCGCTTTTTGCGTTCTTCCTCTTCCGACTGAACGGCCGCAATTCCAAGTTCCTGTTTGCAGGAGATGAACTCCTGAATCATCTGCGAACGCATGCGAAGCGTATTGATCAGAATTTCATCGCAAAGATCAAGGTCATTGCGAAGCTTTTCGAGTTTATCCATTTGAAATTTCCTTTTCTCAGGGATTTCGTAATGCCGAAATCCAGATCCCAATCAGTATAGGCAAGCGGTTAAAAGCTTGTAAAGGACTCCACCTTTCTTACAAGAGGTTTCAAATAGTTTCATAGAAACTTGCAGGTTTTCATAATGACGCATTCCAAATCCAATTCCATTGTATTTTGATCCATCGAAAGGTATCTCTCGGACTGGAGAGGCGAATACACACGCAGCTCCACGACCAGCAGGACGTCTTTGAAAAGTCAGGAATGGAAAAATGCCCGCAGGGGCTTTAAAAGATTCGAATGAGCCTGAATTCCTGGAATATATTCTTTCTACGCCAGATTTTCAAAGGGAATAAAACTCCGAAATACACTTTATATAAAGTGAATATCGGAGTTTTAATTTGCGAATTTCACTCGATATGATTTAATGTAGTAAAAAATAAATGCACGTTACTGCAGGTGATTCTATGCATATCGTCTATAACAAAAAAACGGTGTGCTTTTTGCACGCCTGGCCGTATCGAAAAGGGTTGGAAAAACTGTAAAAAAAGAATCTATCAACCTCGGAAGAGTCCTTGATAAAGAGAAAGGAGTCACCAGAGCCGGGATAGAGGAGTTTTTATCTATGGTCTGAAGACGGATACCTATACTAAAACCGATGATTATGAACTAGCAAGGCGCAAACACAAGCGGAAGGAGCAACTGATTTTTGATTTTGGCGATATCTGCCTCATTGATCAGTTCATCCGAAAGCATCCCGCGCTAAGGAACGCAATCGACAGTATCGGCTGTTCAAACATGGATTCCGTCTTCAGCCTTCTCTGCTTCTGTATCCTTTCGAACTGCTCGAATCGTCTGTGCCAATCCTGGCGGGAAAGCAGTTTTGCCAGAATCCTTTTTCCTGACGCGAGACTGTCCAGCCAGAGGATCTCGGATATTCTCGCTCTTCTGAGCGTAGAATACCCTTGTCGTGAATTATTCAAGTTCTATCTGAAGCTGTTCAAAGAGGATCTGGAAGGAGATGGGATAAACGTCCTGATCGATTCGACCGGGCTCCCAGACAGTATTCATTTCCCACTGACAGCGATCAGTAATGACAATGGGGAAATCGAGAACGAAGTCCGCCGGATCTATGTGACTCAGCAGGAGACCGGACTGCCAGTATGCTTTAGATACTGTCCAGGAATTGTGATCGATGTTTCCACTTTATCGCGGACAATGAGAGAGTTGAAAAAGGCCGGAGTTAATACAAAGTTAGCTATTCTTGACGCTTGATATCTTACAAAGACTAATTTAGAAGAATTGTACGAAGACAAAATCTCTTTTCTCATGCGCTTGGACTCTTTGTTAACATGCGCTATTCGAAAATGATCGAAAGCGCTGCATAACGAAAACGCGCCATAACGAAAACGCTGCGTAATAGATCTCAGGACAAAGACAGACTGAGCGCAGTGCTCATACCATTTTGAAAAAAAACTCTTTTTCACAAAAGCGGATTTTTGAAAGAACAGAACCGGCCGGAATATTCTGGCCAGATCCATCCTTACTTTGTTTAAGAATCCAGTTCCAGACTGTCTGTTCCGGTTCGGGGTGAGCCGGAAGAGACACCCTTTACTGCCTGCATTCAGGCAGACCGGTCATTTTGAGAAGACTCTTCAGAAATGGCTTTAGACCTTGAAAGACTGAACGGAAAAGATTTTCCAGAAAGGATTTGAATATGAATACTGTAAATGTACGCAATATCGAAATCGGAAGCGGAAAGCCGAAAGTCATTGTTCCGATTGTAGCGGTAACTAAAGAAGACATCCTGAAGGAAGCGGCAGAAATCGCCAGTCTTCCTGCGGATGTTCTGGAATGGCGCGTCGACTGGTTTGAAAACAGCGAAGATCTCGCGGCAGTAAAAGACGTTCTGAAAGGACTTCGTGAAGTGCTTGGCGATATGCCGATTCTCATGACATTCCGCACGAAAAAAGAAGGCGGAGAAAAAGCAATTTCCATGCAGGACTACATCGACCTTAACGTGGAAGCTGCCAAAAGCGGTCTCGTGGATCTTGTCGATGTTGAAATCTTCAGCGGAGACGACACGGTCAGCGCCATCCTGGACGGCGCGCACGCAAATGGTGTAAAAGTCGTTGCTTCCAATCATGACTTTTTCAAGACGCCGGATCAGGACGACATCGTTTCCCGTCTGGTCAAAATGCAGGAGATGGGCGCCGACATCTGCAAAATTGCCGTCATGCCGCAAAATCGCCGCGACGTGCTCACGCTGCTGAGCGCGACCGAAAAAATGGCCAATGACATTGCCGATCGTCCGATCATCACGATGTCCATGGCCAAAGACGGCGTGATCAGCCGCCTTTGCGGCGAAGCGTTCGGTTCGTCGATGACTTTTGGAGCCGCCGGAAAGGCTTCCGCTCCCGGTCAGATGAATGTGGAAACGCTCGTTCAGATTCTCGATGCGCTGCATCAGGCGCTTTAAGCAAGACTTCAATCGGCTTTTTCCAGTGAAAGCAGGGGAATGAAAAGCCGCAGGTCAAAGCAGGCAGGCGGTGTGAACTATTCAAAAAAAGCACCGTCTGCTTTTGTATTTTTTGAATCTGGATGACGCCGAATGGATGATTTTGTTATCTCAAAACGGTTTCCAGAGTTTTAGCAGGCAACTGCCGGTCTGTCGATCAAAGTGCCCGCATAATTTCCGGACCCGGCGTCGTTCGAATTCCGATATAAGAATTTGAATAGGGGTCCGCAGGTGAGTTCTGCCTCTCTGGCGCTTTGCTCCATTGTGTCTGCTTCGTTCTATCTGCCTCCGTTTCCATCTTCATTTTCTTCCATATTCATCGTATTCATCGTCCTCAGAAAAGAAGAGCTGATCTATGAAAAAGGGCTGCACTGGCTGGATGACTGTCTGGAAAAATTTCTGCTTTGTCTCGCCCTGGCAGCCATGGCCGTCATCATGGGCATTCAGGTGTTTTGCCGCAGCGTTTTGTTCATGTCGCTTTCCTGATCGGAAGAGCTGACGCGCTGTCTGTTTATCTGGAGCGGCTTTCTCAGTGTCAGCTGCTGCACCATATACTGCATTTCCATCAAGATCGAACAGGTTGCGGCAAGACTTTCCCGGCGTAAATAAGCGGTTTTGAAAGTGATCAGCCACACGATCGAACTGGCGTTCTTTTTAAACATGATTCCGTATACGTTCTCATTTTTCATGTCTTCGGTATAAAGCGGGCAGGTTTCGCCCGCATGTCAGATTCCGATGGACTGCGTGCAGGCGGTGCCTTTTGTTTCCTTTGTTCTGGTCGCCATCTGCATCTTGCAGCGCTGGATCATCGAATTCAAAGTGTGCCTGAACCTTCCCCTCAACGATCCAGCCCATCCGGAACGCAGTACGCCGGAATCGTTCATTCAGGCCAATACCGATCCAGAGCCGGTCGGCGCATCCGGCATGGATTCGTCTGTAACGTCTGGAAAAAGGAGAAAGCGTACGAGTGTCCTTCTTCTGTTTGCAGTCTTTACGATTTTGCTGGTGATCGCGGTTCCGATTTCCATCTTCCTTGGAATTACTTCGGTATTGCCGTCGATTTTTGGTTCTTCCTTAGATGACGGAGGAACAGAAGGAAATTCTAAAAGAAGCGGCTTCCATCGCTGCCGACTATGCGCGCGAGAAGTCGGATGAGCGCATCGCCAGACAAAGAGAAGAAATTGAAGAAAACGGAAGTGAAATTCTCGAACTCGATGCCGCTGTGCAGGAAGCAATTCGCGAAAAGGCAGCGCCGTTCTATCCGTCGATTCAGACCGATATCGATCCCGCGCTCTATGCGCTCTATACGAGGGAAGTCCAGTAAACAGATTTCGATCTGGCCACGTAAGTTTTGAACCGTTCTAAAACGCATTAAGCAGATAAAAGGCCGTATTCCTCATCCAGCCAGAAGGAATACGGCCTTTTATCGTAAAGGCAAGAGAAGGACCGGATTTTCGTACATCGAAAAAGAACGCACAAAAAATGAAAGGGGTTACACTGAAAAGGTCCAGCCTGAAGAAATAAAAATCGCAAGAAATGAACAAAATATCACACTTATTGCATATGTTCGGCGTTCATAAATATTTTTCGGACCGGCATAATGAAAGGGAATACATCGGGCGTATTCTGGTCTCTGTTTTCGGGCAAATTACAAAGACCAAAACCATAAAAAAAGAAGAAAGGATTATTGATGAAACAATCTCTGACAAACCGGCTGAAACAGACGCTTTCGATCGTCGTTACGGCGGGCTGTTCACTTTCGATGCTGCAGACCCCCATTCAGGCAGCTGTTCCTTCTGAGCTGGAAAACATCGCAGCAGACTTTACGATCACAGTTCCCTCTGAACAGAGCGGAAAGCCGAAAGAAAACATGGTCGACGGCGATGCTTCTACGCTCTGGGTCAGCAACGGAGCACAGTGGCCGGCGACGCTGATTTTTCGCGCACCTCTGGACACCCCGCCGATTTATAAAATGGTTGTCAAACTGGAATCCGGGCATCCGGACTGGACGATGGATGTGAAACTCCAGCACGCGGTCAACAGCGTGACGGACGATCTGATTCCGGATACAGAAAAAGACGACTTTTCCTTTAACGACACGTTTACCTATACGTGGGAAGACGGCATTTCTGCCTCCCATTTCTATCTGACACTTTCCGATCCGAAAAACGGCGGCGCTGCCGGCGCGTTCTGGCCAGGCATTGCGGAAGTGGAATTATTTACTGAAAAAGGCGGGAACAACCCCGATTCTTCCGATCTGGTCAATATTGCCGGCAACGGTACGATCAGCTCTATCACGTCCGGACAGGGCAATCCGGCCAGTCTGATCGATGAAGATTACAAAACGCTTTACGTATTTTCTCAGGGGCTTTCGACCACCGGAGGCCAGGCCTGGGTTCAGATCGATTACGATCAGAAAAAGACGGTAAAAGCGATTGAAGCTGCCTTTGAAAACAAAGGCGCTTCCGATTCCAACGGCTTTGTCTTTAGGTACGACATTCTTGGACGGACGAGTGCCGACGGGGAATGGGAAGTGCTGGGCGCTGATCAGACGGCAACACGTCTGGATGGGGACTGCATCAAACGCTTTACCCTCGATGAGGCCAGAGAACTGCAGGCCGTACGCATTCTGATTAAATCCATTGCGAATACCGGCGGCGATCCCTGGCCCGCTTTAGCGGAGCTGAAAATTCTTGCCCCAACAGATTCCGTAAAGGATCCTCTGCTTGAAAACAATATTGCCAAAGGCAAATCCATTCATACCAATACGAACCAGGCGAACGTAAAGAACCTGGTCGACGGTTCGCTGGCTACCCAGTGGAACGGCGACATGTATCCGGCGTATGTGGATATTGACCTGGGCAAAAACTATACGCTCAGCGATGCGGTTGTATTCACCCCGACTGCGGGCTACAGCCAGTATTCGATCTATACGTCCATGGATGGCGTTGACTTTGAGCGCGTCGCCCGCAAGACATCGAAAGAGACCTGCACGAATGAAGGCGAAACCTGGCAGCTCAACAACAAGGAAGCACGTATTATCCGTCTTTACATGGAATACAACTCCGCTTCCGCAAACAGCCAGGTTCGTGAATTCGTCCTGCACGGAACGGAGTCGGGAACACCCGTTCAGCCAACACCGGCGGTCAGCGTGCCGGATTTTAAAGATACCGAATACGCAAGGGCCGTTACCGAAGCCGATACGATTGCGGAAGTTCAGGGCATTATTTCCCGCCGCATTGGGGAAGCCTATGTCGACTGGTTTACCTTTGAACTCAAAGATGCCGCCAATGGCTATGACTACTACGATGTCGAAGCCAGAAAAGGAAAGATTCACATTACCGGAAACAACGGCGTGTCTCTGGCCACCGGTCTGAACGCCTACCTGGAACAGATCGTCAACGTGCACATTTCTCAGGTCGGCGATCAGGTCAAAATGCCGGAAAGCATTGTTCTTCCTGTGCAGAAACTGCACAAGGAAACAAAATTCCCGGTTCGCTATTCGTATAACTTCTGTACGCTTTCCTATTCGATGGCGTTCTGGGGCGAAAGCGAATGGAGAAATGAATTAGACTGGCTTGCTCTGAACGGCGTGAATGTCGTTCTGGATGCGACCGGTCAGGAAGAAGTCTGGAGACGCTTCCTTGCCGAATGCGGCTATTCCCATCAGGAAATCAAGGACTTCATTGCCGGTCCTGCGTACTACGCCTGGTTTTACATGGCCAACCTTACCGGCATGGGCGGACCGCTGCCGGACAAATGGTTCGCACAGCGTACCGAACTCGCCCGTAAAAACCATCGCATCATGCAGGTTCTTGGTATGCAGCCTGTACTGATGGGCTACTGCGGCATGGTGCCGACCGATTTCAAAACCAAACAGCCGGAAGCGTCCGTTATTCCGCAGGGCAAATGGTGCAACTTCCAGCGCCCGTACATGCTCAAAACGGATGATTCGAATACCTTCCCGAAATATGCCGAAATGTTCTACAAAGCGCAACAGGATGTCTATGGAGACATCACGAACTACTACGCGACCGACCCGTTCCACGAAGGCGGAAATACGGGCGGCATGAATGTTTCCACCATAGCGTCCGAGACGCTCAAAGCGATGATGGAAAGCGATCCGGACGCCGTCTGGGTGATTCAGTCCTGGCAGGGCAACCCGTCCAGCGCCCTTCTGAAAGGTCTGGAAGGCAATCGGGACCACGCCCTCGTACTCGATCTGTATGCAGAACGCCAGCCGCACTGGAACAGCGCCAGCTATGGCGATGAATTCCAGCAGACCCCATGGGTATTCTGCATGCTCAACAACTTTGGCGGACGTCTCGGTCTCTATGGCCACATCGAAGGTCTGGAAGGCGTATTTGACGCCATCAAGAATGCAGACTGCATGGCCGGTATCGGTATCGCACCGGAAGCCAGTCAGAACAATCCGCTGCTTTACGAATACCTCTTCGATACCATCTGGACCGAAGATGCAGAGCAGCCGGTAGAACCAATCAATCTCAATCAGTGGATTAAGGATTACGCAAGAAGACGCTACGGCGGCGAAAGCGAAAGCGCTGTAGAAGCGCTCCAGATTCTGCTCGATACCGTATACGACGGCGTCGAGCACGAACGAAACAACAGCGGCATCGGACAGGGGGCTCCGGAAAATATCCTGAATGCCCGTCCAAATCTGACGCTGACTACCGCTTCGACATGGGGCTGGTCGTCGATTCTATATTCCAAAGTCGAACTGCAGAAAGCGCTCGATCTGCTTCTGGAAGACTGGGATACGCTTAAGGATTCCGAAGCGTATCGCTATGACGTAGTCAGCGTGGCTCAGCAGGTTCTGTCCAACTCGGCACAGGGAATTCTTTCCAAAATGAATACGGCTTACACCAACCGCGATCTGGATGAATTCACGACCTGGTCGGATAAGCTGATCGAACTCGTCAGCGATTCGGACCGTCTGCTTTCCACAACGAAAATGTACATGCTTGGCAACTGGACCGAAGCCGCCAGCCGCATGATCAGCGATCCGGATGACTTCACCAGAGATCTGTTTGATCTCAACGCCAAAGCGCTTGTATCGACATGGGGTTCCATTGCCCAGTCGAACGCCGGCGGTCTGCACGACTACTCCAACCGTCAGTGGGCTGGCCTGACGAAAGATCTGTATCTCAAGCGCTGGCAGATGTTCATTGACGAAAAGAAAAAAGAACTGCGCGGCGAATCCTTTAAAACCTTCAGCGCAGCGGACTGGTTTGAAGTGGAATGGGCCTGGGCGCGAAACAGCGACGAACGCTTCTCCGATCAGCCAGGTTCGGATCCGATCAACACACTGGCCGAAAACGTTCTTGAAAAATACGACATCCAGAAAATCGCTCCGGAAATTACTCTGGACGGCGTTCTGGAACCGGAAAAAATGACCGCCACTGCTCCCAGTGCGCAGAGCGGAGAAGGACCAGAACGCGTTCTGGATGGAAACAATCAGACGCTCTGGCACACCCAGTACACCGGAACGCTGCCCACAAGGGAACAGTGCTATATCACACTGAACCTCAACGAACCGGCGATGGTACGCTCCCTGCTGTATTTGCCAAGAAGCAACGCGCAGAACGGCACAATCACCAAATATCGCATTGAGGTTATCGACGACAGCCAGCCTGGAGCGGAGTGGAAAACGGCAGCCGAAGGAAACTGGGCCCGTGAATCCGGCTGGAAAGAAGCCGTATGGTCCACGCCGGTAAAAGCGACGAAGGTCCGTCTTGTGGCCGTAGATTCCGTCAGTGTCGAAACGGGCAAAATTTTCGCGTCCGCTGCGGAAATCCGCGTGAAAGGCGTATGGAGTGCGGACATTCCAGATGAACTCGATTACACCTTAATGGATCAGGCCCTCGAAAAAGCCGATGCGCTTGAAGCGGCCAAAGAGACGTTTGCGATGACAGGCCTCCATGCCTTTGAAGACGCAAGAACGCATGCGGCTTCCGTTCGAGCCGATGCCCTTACGCAAAAAGAGCTCGATGACGCGGCGCTCCGTCTGAATCAGGCGATGCTGAAACTGCGCAAGAAAGTCGATAAGGCGTATCTGGAAAATCTTTAATCGATACAGAGCTTAAAAAGCCTCTTTTAAAGTCGAACCGGCTGTGACCGGTTCAAAACGAAGACCGGCCTCGATTTCGAATATCGAATCGAGGGCCGGTCTTTTCCTTTTGGCCGTCGGTTTGAACCGCAAAAAAACTCGGATCTTCCCAGAGAAGGCCCGAGTTTTCGTTTTGGTAAATACTGAGGAATGAAACGCACAATAAAAGCAGAAAAATTCGTCACAGAGCCAGAGAGAAAAACTTCGGATCAGGAAACGGTCTTTTTTGCGCCCTGCCAGCTGTTTCGACGAAGGAGTTCCTTATCGATATCGTTGGCGGTCTGCGTCTTCTTTCGCGTCCATAGGGGAGCGAGCAGATCGCTGGCCAGACCGTCGCCGGTTACGCGTTCGATAATGATGTGTTCATCGATCACTTCCAGCTGATCGCAGACAATGGATACATATTCCTGCGCGCCAAGAAGAGAAAACGGTTTGTTCAGCCAGCTCTGGCCCAGACGGGAATTGTCCAGCAGATGAAGCATGTGAATTTTCAGCGCGCCGGGTTGAAGGGAACTGGCAAAGCGGGCGGTTTTGAGCATCATCTCTCGGGTTTCGCCCGGCAGTCCATTAATCAGATGCAGGACAGAACGCAGATGATGCCTTTGGCATAACGCGATCGCGTTTTTCGCATCTTCGGGCGTATGGCAGAAATTCATGGCCTTTGCGGTCTGAGGATGAATGCTCTGCAGGCCGAATTCGACCCAGACTTCCTTGTGATACTTCGCCTGCATTTCTTCCAGCCATGCAGCGGTCTCTTCACAAAAACAGTCGGTTCGCGTAGCGATGGAAATCGCGCAGACTTCATCCGAGGCAAAGAAGGGAATATAAATCTTTTTCAGCGTTTCAAGCGGGGCGTACGTATTGGAAAAGGACTGAAAGTAGGCGATGCCAAGACACTCGGGCCATTTTTTGCGGGCCCGTTTCAGATTTGCCTGGTACTGGGTCTGGAGCGACTGGCCGCTTTGCAGAATCGTATCGCCGCTTCCGGCAGATGAGCAGAAGGCGCAGCCGCCCACGCCTTTGGTTCCATCCCGGTTAGGACAGGAAAATCCCGCATTGAGCGGGATTTTGGCAATTTTTCGTCCATACTGTTTCTTCATCGCATAGGAGAAGGTGTGGTAGCGCTTGTTGGTATCGGAAAAGGGAAAGGGGTTGTCCAGAATCTGGTTCATTAGAGCGTGCGTCCAACCACTTTCGCAATCGCCCGCGCTTTAGTGACCAGTTCCGCATATTTATCCGGTTTCAGCGACTGCGCGCCATCGCTCCAGGCGTGCGCCGGATCGGGATGCACTTCAATGATCAGACCGTCTGCGCCAGCTGCAATCGCGCCTAACGCCTGCGCTTCGACAAGCTTCCAGTCGCCGGAGGCGTGGGACGGGTCGATGATAACCGGCAGATGAGTCCGTTCTTTCAAAATCGGAATGACTGCCAGATCGAGGGTATTGCGGGTGTATTTCTCAAACGTGCGGATGCCGCGTTCGCAGAAAATTACGTTTGGATTGCCTTCGGACATAATGTATTCCGCGGCCATGATCCACTCTTCAATCGTATTGGCCAGACCTCTCTTGAGCAGCACCGGCTTTTTCGTGCGGCCGACGGCTTTCAGAAGATCAAAGTTTTGCATGTTGCGTGCACCAATCTGAATGACGTCCACGTTTTCAACAAATTCATCGAGCTTGTCGATGCTCATCAGTTCGGTTACGATCGGCAGTCCGGTAAGTTCTCTGGCATGAACGAGATCCTGAATGCCTTCCGAGCCGAGACCCTGGAAGGAATAGGGAGACGTTCTGGGCTTGTAGGCGCCTCCGCGCAGCATATCCGCTCCGGCTTCCAGCACTTTGCCGGCAGCCTCGCAAATGGCACCGTCGCCTTCAACCGCGCACGGGCCGGCGATCATGACGATTTTCTGTCCGCCGATTTTGATGCCGCTGACATCGATGACGGTATCTTCCGGATGGAACATGCGGTTGGCCAGCTTGTACGGCTGGGCAACGCGCTGCACGTTAAAGACGATGGGATTGGCCAGCAGGGACCGCTCATCAATGGACGCGGTATCGCCGACCAGGCCGAAGACGTCGTAGTTTTCACCGACAATTTTGGTGATGGAAAGATTGCGGCTTTCCAGATCCGCAATCAGCTCATTGACAGCCTGTTCCGGGGCCGTCTTTTTTAAAGTAATAATCATAGTGAATACAGCTCCTTTAAACTCTCGACAGATCAGAAGATCTCTGACTTACGCAAAAGAGTATCCGCTCTTTTACCGGTTTTGTCCGGGAGAGCATCGCAATTGGAAGCGATACAGGACGAAAAGCAGGAAAACGGGAAGGAAAGCGGGTGCCCGATTTTTCGAAAACGGATCGATCGGGTAAGTCTGCACTATCATACCGCCTTGAAAACTCATTCAAAAAATTCGAGCGGAAAATTTTCATAACTCGAAAGAAAACAGGAGGTTTTGCCGCCATAAACCGCCTGCGTATTCGAGATTCTCGATATTCATTGTTATGAAACTTAAAACCACAAAAAGGAAAACCGATCGATTTTCTGGGAAGGAAAATACAGGAAATCGTCCTGACAAGGCCGTAAAATGTCCACTTTGGTCATAGCTTTGACGACAAAACGATTTATGCCTATCATGAAATCAAGGATCAGCCCCGATCCATCTGACAAGGAGTGAGTTTATGAAAATCAACATTGTTGGAAAGAATATTTCCATTACCCAGGCACTCGAAGACCGCATCACCAAGAAACTGAAAGGTCTCGAGAAGTACTTCCTGATCGGGGAAGACGACACCGCAAAAGTTCTGCTGACCTCCCATCCGAACCACAATAAAATCGAGGTCACCATCCCGACGAAGGCTGCGATCCTGCGTGCCGAAACCGTCGATGTCGATATGTACAATGCGATCGACAAAGTCGTAGACAAACTGACAGACCAGATTCGCCGTCAGAAAACGCGTCTCGAAAGCCGCAAGGACAAGGCATCGCCGCTCTACGAAGCCTTCCTCGACTTCGATATTCTAGGTGAAGAAGATCCGGAAGACATCGTCGTCAAGACCAAATCCATCGAACTCGAGCAGCTCTCGCTCGATGAAGCGATCACCCGCATGGATCTGCTCGATCACACTTTCTTCATCTATCTCGATGATGAAACCGGCAAACCCGCTGTAGTCTACTGCCGCAAAGACGGCGGCTACGGTCTGATCGAAACCGAATAAGTCCAGAACGGGACGCATTCGCTAAAGCCTCAGGCCAGAACGAATGCCGCCTGCCCGCCGTAAGAGAACCGGGAAAATCCAGTAAATCAGGCAGAGCAGGGATCGCCCGATTCTACAGGATCTGAAAAATACAGAAGGGAAGCTGAAAAGCTTCCTTTTTCTGTATAAAGGCTGCATAGAACAATTGATAATTCTCAACACAGGACTATAAAGCATCTTTTTATGGCACAATTTAGGAAAGCGTTTTCAACCCGCTGAAAACAAACAGAGGATCCAATCGAAAGAAGCGGTTTTCTCTGGATAGGATCCTGGAAAGGAGATTGTATATGCCTGTTTCTTTTCGCAAATCGGATTTAGAAAACACAGAACCCCGAATCTGTCATTCGGGAAAACTCGGCAGCGCCGAGTGGACAATTGATGAAGACGGCCTTCTCGTCATTGGCGAAGGTACGGTGAACACCGACGAGCTTCCGCCTTCCAGACA
>NZ_JBKXLD010000026.1:0-23615 GCF_047010065.1 Allobaculum sp. | reverse complement strand
GGTCGTCCACGCAAAAATCCGACCGTATAGTTTAGCTGATTGGGAAAGTTCTATTTAATCCATCGAATTTAATTTAATCCGCAAAATTTAATCCGTGTAATCCGGGAAATGTATTCCGAAAATTTCCACCCGAATAGAAATAACGTTTTGAAAGACGGCAGCTAGTCTTCTCTGGGCAGGAAGGCAATCCCGCAGGCACCGGGACCGACATGCACGCTCAGCATCTGAGAAATTGCGGCCGTCTGCGCAAGAATCTCCTGTCCGACGACTTCACGCAGAGCGCTCTGCAGGTCGCGCATCGGCTGTTCATCCAGACCGGTATAGCCCACAAACACCGGGCGATTCTCATCGATGCCGCAGTCTGCGGCGAGTTCGGCCACGCGGCGAATTCCCTTTTTCGTACCTCGCGTTTTGGCACAGGCTGTGATTTCTCCGTTTTCGTCAATCGTCACCAGAGCCCGTACGCCCGCAAGATCGGCCAGAGCCGCTTTGGCTGGCGAAATCCGTCCGCCTTTCTTGAGATATTTCAGCGTGGGAAGCATCGCAAACAGACGTACCTGCTTTTTCTCTTTCTCGATTGTCTCAATAATCTCTTTCGCGCTTTTCCCCGCATTTCGCAGTTCAAGCGCGCGGGCAACGAGAACGCTTTGCGAAAGGCAGGCCTGTCCGGAATCGATCAGATGGACGTTTTCCTGCCACGCTTCGTGATCAAGCAGAGCCAGTCTGGCGGAATTGTACGTTCCGGAAAGCGAGGAAGAAAGCAGCAGAGCGATCACTTCATCTCCTCTGGATGTCAGTTCTTCAAACACCGCTTCAAAAGCGCTCGGCGAGGGCTGACTGGTGCTGAGTACATTCGACTCTTCTTCGAGAAGGGCGAAAAAGTCCTCGTTTTCAATCGGGTGCTCGAGCAGCTTTTCGTTGACGCAAATGGGAAGCGAAACGACGCGAAGGCCTTCCTGTTCCTCTTCCTTTAATTCCTGAGCACTGTCGGTAACAATCCAAATCATAGTCTGTGTTCCTTTTCTTTTTTGTGTTGGATATGCCTTCCTGTACGGAAAGGCTTACGCGTTTTTCGTTTTTCCCTTTTCGGTACGGCGGGAAGGCTCCGTGTCGGCATGCGCGTTCAGCGCCTGTTTCTTTTCCTGAATCATTTCCTCAAGCCGGGCACTGAGCTGATTGGAAAACTGATAAAACGCTTCCCACTGCTCCATCTGAATGCAGGCGTGGGCGCCTTCAAAGATGTGCCCGCATTCTCGGGCGAGATATTCCATGCGCTCCTTGCCTTTGGGGCTCAGCCGGTAGCGGGCGCGATACTGGCTGGTATCTTCCTTTTCAATCCAGCCGCCGGCGCAGAGTTCGCGCAGAGCGCGGGAAATCTGGGCCTTGTCGGTTCGGGTGATCTGGATCAGCCCTTCCGGGTTCAGGCCTTCTTCGCTGGAATACAGGGCGATCAGCACATTGAGATCGGAGCCGCGAAGCCCTTCCTGCTGCATGTACAGCAGGCGAATCCGGTTCATCTGCTTTTCCAGAGCGCCTACCGCATTAAAAAACTGAAGAATCTTATCCGTATGTGACATGCCCGTACTGTAGACATTTTTTGTTGATAGGTCAACAATTTAATTGTCCAGAGGCTCGATTTTGCGGTTTTGGATGCTTTGCGAAAGATCGAAACCGTTTGCACAAGGAAATCGACCAATGCGCTTTCCGACATCCCTTGGATTCTTTTTTGATGATCCTCATGCTTTTTCATCCATTCGTCTGGCTGCCTGAAAAAGGTTCTGGGCGACACCAGAGCATTCGCCTATACTGAACGGGATCAAAAAGGAGAGAGCCTATGGCAGAAATCAGTACTTGTTCAAAACGAATTTTACGGAAAGCCGGCCTGGCGGATCTGGAAACGCTCTGCCGCTTTTTCCAGAACGTCTGCGACCGCCTGAATACGCGAATCAACTATCCGCTCTGGAACTGGGGGATCTATCCGGATGAATCGGTGCTTCATGAGGCAATCGTTCAGGAAGAAATGGTCGTCTTCTGCGAAAAAGAACGCATTGTGGGCGCTGCGCGCATCAGCCCGTATCTGGAAGGCATGGACGCCTTTGAATGGACCGACTTGCGTTTCAACTGCATTCATCTTTTCTGCATAGACCCGGATTTTAGCGGCCAGAAGCTGGGTGATGTCTTTCTGGGCCAGATTTTAAGTCAGCTTAAAAAAGAGGGCTATGCATCTGCGCGTCTCAATCTGATCGCGGGCAATGCGCCGGCCAGAGCGCTGTACGAGCGCGCCGGCTTTCATTCCAAAGGTACGAGTGAAGTTCTTCTCGAAAAAGAAGGCACATTGCCTTTTGAACTGATGGAATACATTTTTCCTGTACAAAACGGATGAATTCGACCAGTCTGCCTGCAGGCAGACTTTTCTTTTTGTGAAATGGCCAGTATTTCCGGTTTTCTCGCATGGCTTTCGGATTCGATGTCACTTTTTATCATTCCTGTTTGGATAACCGAACGGATACCGGAAAGATTATTGCTCAATCCTTTCCATTTCCTTACAATAAAAGAGAACGCTTTCATTTCGTTTTCCATTAATTTTCATCACTGGAATTCATGGATGGCGAGATGATTTTTTCTTTATCTAGAGTCGATCCGTCTTTCTTTTGCGATCTTCTTTGCGCAGGACCGGGCCCCTGCTGACGAAAAAAATTCGAATGCCTGTCTCAAACCGACAGACGTTTTGCACTGGACGCATTTCACAAGGAAAACCGGATGGATTTCGGGCACAGATAAAGACACTGCAGAAAGGAAAACTATGAAAAGAAGAACGAATCTGCTTGCAGTCCTTCTCAGCGTGACCATGACGGCCTCCGCAGCCGCTTCCTCTTTCCCTGTTCTTGCACAGAGTGACGCCGACACGGTTATGCCGGCGGATGCGTCGCTCGTGGAAGAAACCATTTCCTTCAGGAAGACGACAGGAACGACCAATAAGTTCACCTTCTCTTCCGGAAACTGGGAAGCGGGCAGCGATGCCCATACCTGGTCAAAGACACCGGATGCGGCCAATCCGTCCGCTCTCTGGTATCAGGTTGATTTTGTCGGCAGCGAAATCACCGTCTATGCCGGCAAGAACCATCCGATGGGCAAAGTGGAATACTTCATCGATGGAGAATCCCAGGGCGTCTACGATCTGTATAACGCCTCCAATATCAATTCCACTCGGATCGCGACTTTCAGCGGCCTCAGCGAAGAAGCGCATGTGTTCAAAGCCGTCGCAACGGGCGAGAAAAACGCTTCCGCCTCCAATACGCTGATCGACTGCGCCAACGTGGTCATTAAACATGCGCCGTATACGCTCACTTCGATTTCAAGTGAAGAAACGCATTACGACCTGTACGCCGGAGCCGAACAGCAGCTGTCGATCGCGGCTGTACCGGACTATGCCACGACAGGCAATCTGACGTACACCTCGAGCGACAGCGAAATTGTGAGCGTATCGAGCACCGGTCTGGTTCAGGCGAAAAAAGCCGGAACCGCCACCGTCTCGGTAACGTCCGACACTCTGCCGGCTGCCCAGCCGCTGGTCATCTCATTTACCGTAACCGAGGCTCAGGCGGAACTGTCCGGTTCCATTGTCGATACGAACCATCAGTACACCCAGAGTACGTACGATTCCGTCAAGACGATGGGTACGCTCTCCAAAACGCTGAGCGCCTGGAAAAACGACAAGGCCGTCAGCCAGCTCGTTCTGGTTTCGAAAAATGCGCCGCTCACCAATCTGTCCATTACCGCTTCCGACTTAAGCGGAACCGGTTCGTCCAAAATTGCCAAAGAAAACGTAAAGCTCGATTTCATCCAGTCGACCAAAGCCTATAATGGTTCCTTCCTCGGCTACGGCAGCACTACCCGTCCCGTTCCAGCCGATAACGGCACCAACCGTTCGGAATCTTCGGACATCCTGAATGGCAATGCCCCCATTACGCTGGCCGCTTCGCGCGTCCAGCCGGTCTGGGTAGAAATTGCGATTCCAGAAGACACAGCAGCCGGAACCTATACCGGTAAACTCAGCGCCACCGCCGACGGACTGGAACATCCGATTGAATTCACCTACACCGTCGCGGTACGCGACGCCGTTCTGCCGGATGCGACTGACTTCAAAAATTCCTTTGACATCGAACTCTGGCAGTATCCGTATTCTTCCGCGGAATATTACGGCGTTACGCCATTCAGTGACGAGCATCTCGAACTGCTGCGTTCCAGCATGGAAATTTACAAGGAAATCGGCGGTCATGTCATTACCGCGACGATTTCTGAAGAAGCCTGGTCCGGTCAGACGTATTCCGCTAACGACATCCACTATCCGTCGATGGTCAAGTGGACGAAAAATGCGGACGGAACGTTTACCTACGATTTCACCGCCTTCGACAAGTGGGTTTCCTTCTGCAAATCCATGGGAATCGGAGACAAGATTGTGCTTTACTCCATCGCTCCGTGGCACGGAAGCTTTACGTACTGGGACAACGGCACGCTTGTGAAGGAAGCCTTCACCGCCGGCAGTGCACGCTACAACGAAGTCTGGGGCGATTTTCTCGAGAAAATGGGCGCCCATCTCGTTCAGAAAGGCTGGTTTAACGACGCTTATATCGGCATCGATGAGCGCGGCTTCAACACCAGCGCCTTTGATCTGATCGACAGCACGCAAATTTCCGACGGCCAGTACACCGTCACCTTCAAAACGACAGGTTCGATGGACGGCTTTACCAACGCCAGCAAGTTCGCCATGGCGCTTCGTCTGACCGAACTGAACGTCGGCGACAATGCCGCAGCTGCCCATTCGAAGGAATTTGCGGATCTCGTTGCCCAGCGCGACGCCAAAGGCCTGCGCACTGCGCTTTACTCCTGCACCGAGCACAGTCCGGGCAACTTCTCGCTTTCCGCGCCGGTAGAATCGTACTGGAGCGTCATCAACGCCTCCGAAAACACGGACGGCTTCATGCGCTGGGCATACGATGCCTGGGTTGCCGATCCGCTGCGCGACACGACCCACAACGCCTTTGAACCGGGAGACTGCTTCCTTATTTATCCGGATGAAAAAGAGGCAAAAAACCCGACGTCCAAACGTTCGCTGCGTCTGGCCCGCATGGCCGAAGGCGTACGCGACGCCAACAAGCTGCGCCAGATGGCTGAGGAAGTACCGGATCTCGAAGGCGCGATCCAGTCGCTCTACGATTCCCTGACGACCGTCGCCGGAACTGCGCATTCCTATCTTGGCGAAGCCAAAGTCAATACGATGGGATCGGAAATGGACGCCTTCAAGGAAGGCATCGACACTCTTACAACGCAATACATCGTCAAAAAAGCGAACGCCACGGATACTGTGACTTCCGTAACCATTACCCCGCCGCAGTCGACTGCACTGCAAATCGGCCAGTCGCTGCAGCTGGAAGCCGTCGTAGCCCCGGATACGCTGACCGATCATCGCGTTACCTGGTCTTCTTCGGAAAGCAGCGTGGCTTCCGTAAATGCAGACGGTCTGGTCACCGCAGCAGGTACCGGTACAGTGACCATTACCGCAGCTTCCGTCAAGGATCCGACCAAGACCGCGACGATCACCCTGAGCGTTTCGCGCGGCGGCATCGAGGAATCCAAACGCTATTCCGCCTATTCCTTTGAAAACAGTGCCAATGACCTGTGGGGAAACCGCAACGGAACCCCGATTGTCGAAAGCGGTCTGTCCTATGTGGACGGCTATTCCGGCAAAGGCCTGCACATGAATGCAGGAAGCGGCTTAAGCTTTACGAAATCGGAAATTGGAAACAGCGATCCCTGGACAATTACGTACTGGGTCAAAGCCGATACGATCACCGGCAAATCCCTGATCACGCAGGACAGCGAAGAAAAATTTGCGACCGCGCTCAAGATGGCCGACGATCGATACTCCGGTTTCCGTGTCGGTACCAGCAGCGCCGATGTGCTCACCTTTGCCTACGGCTTTGAAGCCGGCCAGTGGTATCACGTGGCCTGGACCCAGTCGAAGACAAACGGCCTGAAGCTGTACGTCAACGGCGAAGAAGTCGCCACAAACACCTGGACCACGAACAACACGACCGTCATTCCTTCCGATATTCTCGGTAAGAGCGACTTCGCGGGCACGGTCGATGAACTGCGCATTTACGATGCCGAACTGACCAAAGCGGAAATCGGCATCGATCAGCTCAAACCGGGTCTGAACATCACCGTCCGCAATAAGACGCTCCAGATTTCCAAGGACAGTACACCGACCTGGCAGATTCCCGTTACGCTCAACAGCGACGAAGAACTCGAAATTACCTATACTTCGAAAAATCCGGAAGTAGCCACGGTCAGCAGTACCGGCGTGGTTACCCCAGTCAAGGCAGGAACAGCCCAGATTGAAGTCAAAGCCGGCACGTACACGGAAACCGTCACGATTACCGTAGAACGGCAGATCACGCTGATGAAGACGGTTCCGTACTACGATCTTCCGGAAAAATTTGTGACCGACGTCCATAAACCGGCCGACGGCGATGCCAATCAGTACTTTGGCCAGCCGGATATGATCCGTACAAATACCGGCCGTCTGATCACCGCCTTCCCGCAGGGACACGGCCATGGTCCGCTCATCATGAAATACTCCGACGATGACGGCGAAACGTGGATTCAGAAAGACGACATTCCGACAAGCTGGGCAACGTCCATGGAAACGCCGACGATGTACGTTCTGAATCTGGCCGACGGAACTGAGCGCATCATGCTCATTACCGCGATGCCGAACTGGTCTGGAAACCAGAACGGCGGCTGGCGCACCTCCTATTCCGACGACAACGGCGAAACCTGGACTGAATACCAGCTGTTCCATCCGAAAAATGATGACGGCAGCAAGCGCTGGACGATTGTCGGCATGTCGAGCCTCATTCAGCTCAAGGATGAAAACGGAAACGACCGCCAGGCGTGGATGGGCATTTACCACGATTACAGCTACACCAACTACAAATCGATTCTGACGTTCGATGAAGACGGAAACGAACAGTGGAGCGATCCCGAACCGATTCTGACTCCGTATCGAAACATCGAATCCGCCAATCAGCTTTGCGAACTCGGCCTGTTCCGCTCCCCGGACGGCAAGCGCATCGTCGCCCTCGCCCGCAATCAGACGCACCAGGGCTACGCCATGATGACGTACTCCGATGACGAAGGCGAAACCTGGAGCAAGCCGACGAACCTGCCCGGAAACCTGGCTGGCGAACGCCATAAAGTCGTTTACGATCCAATCAGCGACCGCCTCGTCATTACGTACCGCGACATTGTCTACGACAAGGACGGCAACGGCATCCACGACAACTCCAACGACTGGGTAGCCGGCGAATGGGTAATGTGGGTTGGAAGCTACGAAGACCTCATGACACAGGGCGACGGCGATTACATGGTAACCATCGCCTACGACTATGCGCCGAATGAAAAATCCGGTGATACCGGCTATGCGGGTCTGCTCGTTCTCGATGACGGCACCCTCATGATGGACAGCTACGGTCACTTCGACGAAGAGTATTCCAAAAACCATGGAAGCAACGTCCGTACCGACCGCTGCTACATTAAGTTCGCGAAGTTCAAGCTCGGCGACATTGAAGAAACGTACGGTCTGACCGATAAGAGCGCTCTGCGCACGTACGTAAACGGTTCAGCGATTTCTTCCGTTCGCGAAGCCGACTTTACAGCGGAAAGCTTTGCGCCGTTTAAGGGTGCGCTCGAACAGGCGAATACGATTCTTTCCGGTTCTTCCTACCAGCAGATCGAAGTCGATCGCGCACTGAAAGCTTTACAGGATGCGTATGCCGGACTCGTTCCCGCCGATGGACTGAACCGAAAGCCGCTTGAGATGGTCTGCGCCAAAGCCGATCGTCTCAACCTGTCCAGATTCCGTCTGACCAGCGCGCAGAAAGACGCGTTCAATCAGGCGCTCGCGCAGGCACATGAAGTTCTGAGCAGTTCCTCGACAACACAATCCGCGCTCGACGCGCAGGCCCTGGCGATGCAGAACCGTCTGCTGGCCCTGCGTCTTAATCCAGGCAAGGAAGCGCTCAATACGCTGAAATAGTCTTTGCCTGCACGCTTTTCCCAGAACTGTAAATTCATGCAGACATTCCTGTCTGTTTGAAAATGAACGTTTTCTCGCCTCCGGACCTTCTGGCGTCCGGAGGCGTTTTTTCTGGAGCAGGCAGACACCCCCTTTGCGATATGCCATACTGGACACAGCTTTTCCAGACCGGAAATTTTAAAACCATTCGGCCAAAACGTATACGCCGGCCAAAAAGAAGAAGGCGCCTGAAAGAATAAGCCGATCGAATAGATATGCAGAAGAAGATAAAGCGGAAAAAGGAGATTTGGCTATGCGAAAAACCACACTGTTTATTGCGATGAGCCTGGACGGCTATATTGCCGATGCAAAGGGCGGCGCAGACTGGCTGGACGGACAGGACCCAGATGCAGTCGCCGAGGATTTTTATGCCGAATTCATCAAAACGGCGGATACGGTTCTGATGGGCTGGAACACGTTCGATCAGATCGTGCGGGAACTTTCGCCTGACGAGTGGCCTTATTCCGGTCTGAGCACGTACGTCTTTACCCATCGAACGCTTCCCGATTCAAAAGACATTCACTTTACGAAAGAAGATCCATGCACCCTTCTGAAGCGTCTGAAACAAGGCGGAGGAAAAGACATCTGGATTTGCGGGGGCGCCCGTCTGATTGAGGGCATCGTACAGGAAGAGGCGATCAATCCGTTCTGGATTACAGTTATTCCTGTGCTGCTTGGCGGGGGCATCCGGCTGTTTCCGACGCTTAAAGCGCCGCAGGAACTGGCCCTGGTTCATGTACGCCATTCCAACGGAATGGTCGATCTGCTCTATCGAAAACGATAAGTTTTCCTTTGGCGTTACTGCGCATTTGGCTCGTTCTGTCTAGCCGTTTTCGGCAATCCTTCTGGCATATCGGAAGAATCCTCGATTCGAACCGCTTAAGATAATGAGTATGGATACTAAACCCGTTACGAATTTTTCTGCAGACTCCGCTCAGAACCCTTCCGCGCAGGCAAAAGAGGCGCTTGCCGAAAAAGACGCCGCTATCAAGTCCCCGGATCATTCCCAGGACCATTCCGCGAAAGCATCCGTCGGGACGGCAAGTACGCCCGAGACGGCCAAAGATCAGGAAGCCATGAAAAAAGGCGCTGCGGTGCGCCGGCGCAATCTGATCATTTCGATCGTCTTTGGCATTCTTTTCTTTGTCGTTCTGATCTGGCTGCTGCGTTCGTCCTCCTCGGCGACCACGCAAAAAATTCAGCACGCGATTGAATCCGCCGGAATTTTCGGTCCGATTCTCTTTGTTCTGCTCAGCGTCTTCACCTCGTACATTCCAATCGTTCCTTTAGGATCGATGGGATCAATCGGCATCGTTCTCTTTCATCCGCTGCCGGCTTTCTTTCTGAACACGCTTGTTTCCTACATCAACTGCATTCTCGCCTTCTGGCTGGCCAGAAAATGGGGCACCCGCTTCATTTACCAGATCGCCTCGCCAGAAACGGTCGACAAATACGAGAAGCGCCTGAAAAACAGCCGTCACTTTGAACTCATCTTCTTTCTCTGGATGATGATGCCTGTCTCGCCGGACTTGCTGCTGTGCATGCTGGCGGGGCTGTCGAGCATGAAAGTCAGCCATTTTCTCGCGATCATCCTGGTCAGCCGCCCGTTCTCCTCGTGGTGCTATTCCACCGGCATGCTCAAGGTGTTCGAATGGATCCGAAAAGCAGTCCATCTCTAAAGCGTTCTGCAAAAAAATCGTGCAAAAAAAATGGAGTCCTTTTTCCAGAGGCAGTTCTGGAAAGGGGCTCCTTTTTTGACGTGTACTTTGGGTTTTGAAATTTCGTTTTGAACTGTTTCTTCTGTCCACGTTTCTGGATTCTGCTCTGGATTTTCCAGAAACGCGAATCCGAAAGCGGTCAGAGCGGTCAGATCCTGCTGGGGGAGACAGGATCCACCGGTTTTATCGTTTTTACGCCGCTGTTTCGTCGCTGCTCGCAGCATCCTGGGCGGCATGGCCGTTCGGACCTTTCATGTAGCGGTCCATCTCTTCGGCAATCTGTCGGGAGAGCGCTACGGCGTGCACAACGGTTTTCGCGCCGGTTACGACGTCGCCGCTTGCGAATACGCCCGGCATGGTCGTTGCGCCGATCTCGTCAATTTTCAGGTTGCCGCGGTCGTTGAGCTTAAGATCCGGATCGCGGGAAACGAGACGGGTCTGCGGAACCTGCGAAATGGCTACGAGAATCGTGTCGGCTTTTTCCAGCTTCGCGGAGTCTTCGATCAGCGTGATGTCTCCGTTTTCTTCGACTTTTGTGTCGACGAGCACGACGCCTTCATCAGTAATGCGGATCGGCGCCTTGTTGAAAACGAACTGAACGCCGTCGATTTTTGCGTATTCCACTTCTTCATTCGAAGCGGTCGGCGAATCGGTACGGACGTAAACCACGACTTCGCGGCTGCCTTTCCGAATGGCGGTACGGGCCGCATCCATCGCCGCATTGCCGGCGCCGATGACCGCGACTTTATCGCCTAAATCGTAAACGTTCGGATTGTTCAGGTAGTTCACCGCGTACTGCACGTTGCCGAACGTTTCGCCGGGAATGTTCAGGCGGCGCGGCTTCCATGCGCCGGTGCCGACAAAGACGGACGCGTAGCCGTCATCGAGCAGATCCTGAATGGAAACGGAACCACCGATCGCCATGTTCGGACGGAACTGAATGCCAAGCGCCTTCAGCTTCTTGTAGTAGCGGTCCAGAATCGAATGCGGCAGACGGTATTCCGGAATGCCGTAGCGCATGATGCCTCCGATTTTTTCACGGACTTCAAAAATGGTGACTTTGTAGCCTTTCTGACGCAGCGAAACCGCGATCGTCAGGCCGGCTGGACCGGCACCGATGACAGCGACGCGCTTGCCGTTTTCCGGTTCCATGGACAGCTGAATGCGTTCAAAGCAGGAGTTGGAAATGTACTGTTCGATATCGCTGATGGCTACAGGATTGCCTTTAATGCCGCGCACGCACGCGCCTTCACACTGCTTTTCGTGGTTGCATACGAGGGAGCAGACGATGGACAGCGGGTTGTTTTCAAAAAGCATCTGCGCCGCATCGAGCACTTCATGGTTTTTGAGCTTGCGGATCATTTCGGGGATATTGGTATGAATCGGGCAGGCCTGACGGCATCTTGGATTCTTGCACTGCAGACAAGCCGATGCTTCGGTAAGAATATTGTTCATGTCTAAGTTTCCTTTCTTGTTCTCTGAGGATTGAAAATCCGCCATTCTGCCTCAGGCAGGGCACAAAGCGGATCGGTGATGAAGGAAATATAGAGGCGTACAATACAGGTGTAAAGCTTTACAACGGCGGCATCACACGATTTTCAATGTATTCCCACCTTTCTAACGTGTGTCTTTACACGAAGAAAGATCCTTTCCTGTTTTGCCGCGCATATTGGCTCATCCCTGAGTGCAAAAGAAAAGCCGGTCGCTCGGACCGGTCTGTACTGCCTGCTCAGAATAACCTGCACAGGATAAGGAGAAAGAAACATGAAAACCGTTCTCGTTTTTGAAGCGTTAAAAGAAGAAGACCGCCGGGCGCTGGAACAGGAATTTGGCGGCCTCCATTTTGTCTATGGCGACAATCCAAACTGGCCCGGCTATCTCGACACCGCCAGTGCCATCGTGGGCTTTCTTCCTGAAGAATACCGTTTTCTACTGAAATCTCTGCCCGCGCTTGAACTCGTTCAGCTTCCGTTTGCGGGCTATGAAGGCTGGCCGGAACGCGTGGCGTGTCCATTAGCCAACGCTTCAGGCAGCTTTGGTCTGGCGATTTCCGAATATCTGATCAGCGCCATCCTGTTTTTTTATCGCCGCTATCCGTTCCTGCTCGAAAACCGGAAGAAGAAGGAATGGAACCGGAATATCGGCACGATCGATTCCATTTACGGCAAGACGATTCTCGTTCTGGGCTGCGGCGATCTGGGTTCGACGTTCGCCCGCTCCGTCAAGGCGCTGGGTGCCCATACCATTGGACTGGCCCGCAGACGCCGAACAGTTCCGGGCTTTGATGTGGTCGATACGCTCGATCATCTGCACCGCTACCTGCCGTTAAGCGATATCGTAGTGGGTACGCTGCCTTCCAGTCCGGCTACCCATCATCTTCTGACGCTGGACGATTTTTCGCGCATGAAGCCAGACGCGCTGTTTGCGAATGTGGGACGCGGCGATCTGGTCGCCCTCGATGTCCTGGAAAAGGTCATGGCGCAGCATCGGATTCGCGGCATGATTCTCGATGTCTGCGAAATCGAGCCGCTTCCCGCAGACTGCCCGCTTTGGGAAGACGAAAATGTATTCATCACGCCGCACATTTCCGGCGATGAATCGCTGCCGGAAACGAAAAAACGTCTCTGGCAGATTATCCGCACCAACCTGCACGCCCTCGAACAGGGAGAACCGTTCATTCACATCGTCAACCGTCCGCAGTCCGATCGCTCCTGAGCGGACGCTCGACAGGATCCAGTCTGGACGTTCTGACTCTCCTGGACGCTTTGGCCCTCTGCGCCTTGCTGAATCTGGCCATTTCTGCTTATCACCAGATTTTTCCAATCCCGAAAAAGGCTCTGCATCTTCCTTAACCAAAAGGAGATACAGAGCCTTTTATGTACTTTTAAATATTTTGAAACACTTTGAAATGCGGCGCATCTCCTCCCTGTATGTACAGGAAGAAAATGTGCGCGGTCCTGTCGATTACGGACGGACTTATTTTACCGTTACCGAGATGATGTGCGGGTTGGCGCCTTCATACCAGTAGAGGAAGCCTTCGCAGTCGATCACATCGCCGACTTTGAGTTCCTGTACGGTTTTGTACACTTCGCTTTCCTCGCCGGTCAGATAGGACTCAACAACGAAGGTGTACGTCTTGCCGTCTTTGGAAACGTTGAAGTACAGGTCATCGCCTTCGCTTCCGGATCCGTCGTAGTTATACAGGAACGCTTCTTCGCTGCCTTCCTGTGCGGGTTCTACAGTAAGATCCTTGAAATCCACCAGCTGGTTCTGATGCTTGATCAGTTCTTCTTCATTGCCCAGCAGATCGGTCACATCGACCGGTTCGGCTTTCCAGGTTTCGCCTTCGATCAGTTCTACTTCAGCGCCTTCTGCGATTTCCACTTCGCCAGACCATTCGGTCTTGTAGCCTTTGACTTTGATTTTGGCGCCGTCGGTCAGCTTGTCATACAGATCCTGAGATACAGCAGCGTTGTAAATGAAGTAAGCGCCGTCTGGATCCTGCGCGTAAATCGTTGCCTTGTCTTCCCACCAGGCCTGTTTTGCCTGTACGAACGCTTCGATCGTTACTTCGCTTTCGAGTTCAGCATCCGCGTATTCCTGATACGTCATGACGCCTTCCGATTTTGCGGAGGGATTTGCAGCAGCGGCACTGTCCGCTGTGCTCGAAGCACTGCTCGAGGCTGCCGGGGTCGAGTTCGAGCAGCCGGCAAAGACCATGCCTGCGCAGACAAGCAGAGAAGCCAGAGCTGTTTTTTTCATTCTTTTTCTCCTTGGGACAGAATCTTCTGTCTCTTTTCTAATGGGGATTCCATCCAGACACCACTACGAAGCGATCAGGAACGGTTCGTCATCCCGCTCCTTGAGGATCGTCCGGTCAGCGCCCTGAATGGTTTTTCCACGGATAGTGTACTTGGTTTTTTCATGCGGTGAAATCTTTCCCGATCGAATCGCTGTTTTTTTCCGCTGCGTTTGAAGATCAGAAAAAATCGTGCGAAAGGAAACGGGATGAAACCGTTATCTCCTCGATCCCTTCAAGCTGAAATTTCAGGAGCTTCAGGCGTTTTTCGCTTTTCTTCGTTTCTGAAACAGCCAGACTGCACCGAGAATGACCCACGTCAGTGCAAGCAGAGAAAGAAACCAGACCGAAGAGGCGGGCATCGGGCCCAGATCATGAATCGTCCCGGATCCGGAAGAAATCTGATCCAGACGGTAGAGGGAGGAAACCTTTTCGTACAGTTCGTCGATATAGGCATCATCGACGGTCTGCTTGCGTCTCGTCGAGCGGACGACATCTTCAATGAGCTCGCCGGCCGCGTTGCGCAGCGAAGCCGAGCCGTTAAACACCGGGGTGGTAAACGTATCGTCCAGATGATCCATGAGCAGTTTCGCCGCTTCGATTTTGATCGCGTAATGCTCCTCATTATCCGTGCCAGCCTTCGCCAGATAGTCCTGATACGCCGGATCTTCTAAAGCCTTATGCGTAACGGGAAGATAGCCTTCCGTCTTCGCGTAGCCGATCTGCGGTTCGTTGGAAAGCATGTACTGCACGAACAGCCAGGAGGCGAGTACTTCCTGCGGATCTTCCTTGCCAAATACGGCCATGGACGGTCCCTGCGAAATCATGAGACTCTGGTTTTCGCTCATCTGCGGCACCGGACGAACGACGGTTTCAAATTCCGTGAAGGCATCCGGGCTGATGTCCGAAAGCGGAGCCTCCGCGCCCATCCACGTGGATCCGGCTGTGGAGTCTACCGCAAACAGCGTCTGCGAGGCATTGAGCAGATTGGCGGGATAGCCGGACACTTTAAAGGTTGAAAACGCGCCGTCCCTGGTTTCCTGCGCAATTTTCTTCAAGTCTTCGCGCGTCATGTCGTTAAAAATTTCAATTTCGCCCTGCTCGGTGCTGTAGCCGGCGTCCTGCTGCTTCAGCATCTGGATCATCATATTGTCGGTGGACTTGTAAATAAAGGGGATCAGCGTTTTCTGGCTGTTGAGGGCGTACGTTCCGTCCGGATTTTTCTGTTCGATCGCTTTATTGGACACTTCCCAGATCCAGTCCCACGTCACGACATCCGGGACGGAATAGCCAAGCTTTTCGACCAGCGTCTTATTGATGTAGAGCGCTTCGGTCGAACGCATGAAGGGCATCGCGTACTGCGTTCCGTCAATGACGCCTTCCTGTACAAACGAATCGACCATTTCATCGGCCGTCGGCCCGTCAAATTTGAGGGCACTGCCGCCCAGACCGTATTTTTCGTCCGCCATCAGCGCATCGAGACCGACGACGGTCCCGTTCTGCTGGATGTAGGACGCGATATGGTCGGGATAGGTAATCGCCACATTGGGCGTGGTATCCGTCGCAATGTTGGTGATGACGTCGTTGTAAATCTTCCCGTAGTCCGTATACAGCTTCAGATTGACCTTGATGTTTGGATAGAGCGCTTCAAAGTCTTCGATCGCCTTTTTGTAGACATTCGTCTGGTTTTTGTTCGTATCGTTTTTCGCCCAGAAGGAAATCTCAATCGGACGGCTTTCGTCGAGCGCTTCGGGAATCACAAAGGCGCTTTTCGCTTTGGCGCCATGGCAGCCGGAAAGCAGCAGACTCATGCCCGCTGCGGCCGCGCAAAGCAGCCGGGGCAGCCGTTTTCGAAGGCGCTTCATCCTTTGGTTCCTCCTTTGACGACGCCGGACATGATCTGGTTTCGATACACCAGGAACAGAACGATCAGGGGAATGCTGATGACGACGACCGCCGCCATCATCGCCGGAATGTTCGCCCGGCCAAAGCCGCTTTCGCGGATTTGCTGGATGCCGTTGGAAACCAGAAAGTATTTCGGATCATCGGTGACAAGGCTTGGCCAGATGTAGCTGTTCCAGCATTCGATCACCTTGAGAATCGTAATCGTAACGACCGTCGGACGGCACATGGGAACCATGATTTTCCACAGGTATTTCCAGTCCGAAGCCCCGTCGATTTTCGCCGCATAGTACAGCGAATCCGGGATCTGCGCAAAGCTTTCCCGCAGCAGATAAATGTAAAAAATGGAAGTGACCGAAGGCAGAATCAGACCCAGAAAAGTATTGCGCAGATTCAGCTCGGTCATCGTCTGAAAATTGGTAATGATGACCAGTTCATTGGGAATCATCATCAGCGCCAGAAAGCCGGTAAAAACCAGGTTCTTCCCTGGAAAGTCCAGCCGGGCGAACGCAAAGGCCGCCAGAATGGTGACAAAGACCATCAGAACCGTAGTAACGATGGTGAAAATGACCGTATTGAGCAGATACCGTCCCAAATCGACTTCCGTAAACGCGTAAAAATAGTTTTCCAGTGTCGGCGACAGCGTAAACAGCTGGGGAATGTATTCCGCGTTGTAGGCGCCGTATCCTTTTAAGGACGTCAGCACCATCCAGTAAAACGGAAAGAGAACCGCGATCGCCCACAAAATCAGAAACAGCCAGGTGAGTGGTTTGAATTTTTTCATAGTGTGTCTCTCCGTTTTTTCAGCTGTAGTGGGTATATTTTTTCGAAACCATCAGGTTGATGACCGTAATCGTCAAAATAACCAGAAAGAGCAGAATGGCCGCCGCGGACGCATAGGACGGATAGCCCCCGCCATCGCGGTAAAGCATGTCAAAGACGTAGCCGACCAGCGTGTTCATTCCCGCCGCATTCAGATTCGTGCCAAACAGGGCAACCGCATCTGAATACGCCTTGAACGCGCCGATAAAGCCGGTAATGACCAGATAGAACACCGATGGGGAAATCAGCGGCAGCGTGATTTTGTAAAACATGCGCCAGGAGCTGGTGCCGTCTACGCGGGCCGCGTCGTAATACATTGGATTCACGCTGGCCAGTGCGCTGGTCAGAATCAGGATTTTAAAGGGCATGACGATCCAGATCGTGTAAAAGCAGAGCACAAACATCTTGGCCCAGTACGGACCTTCGATAAAGTCGACGGAAGAGCCGCCGCACATATGGATCAGCATGTTCACAAAGCCTTCGGAATACGGCGTCTGCTTGAACAGCACCATGAAGACCATGCCGACTGCGAGGGTATTGGTCACGTACGGCAGAAAGTAAATCGTCTGAAACAGCGAACGCAGCTTTTGAATGCGGGTCAGCAGAAAGGCGATTGCCAGCGACAGACCGGTGGAAATCGGCACCGTAATGATGACGAGCAGAAACGTATTGACGAGCGCCTGCGTGAAATAGGGATCGTGCAAAACGTAGTCGTAGTTGTACCAGCCAATGCCCGCGTACGTCTGCGCGGCGGAACTGTAGCCTTCTTCAAAGGAATAAATCAGCACGTCGATGAGCGGATAAATCAGAAAGACAGCCAGAAACACAAGCGCCGGCAGCAAATACAGAAAACCCTTGTATTTTTGCCAGCCTTTTTTCAGGCACCCTTTTCCCTCTGTGCGCCCGTTTGCGCTTTTCATGCCGCTTCCTCCAGAACGATCGCGGCTTCTACAACTTCTTCAGCCGCTTTTTGAAGAGGCTGAAGATCGGCCACAATCCGGTTTCCGCTTTCGGGTTCAAAAAGAAAGACTTTTTTCAGCTTGAGATCAAAATGCACCTCCTGCTGATTTTCGGCGAGAATCTGCAGATCTTCCGCCGAAAGAATCGAGCGAACGACCGGATTCATGGACGCCTCGTTTTCGGAAACGATGCTCATGTCCCGGCCGGTAATTTCGGTACGGATCATGCGATCGCAAAGGGCGCCTTCTTCCTTGAGGAGAAAGCCTTCCGGGCGGACGCCGACATGCACCGGCTGATCGGACGCGCTGAGCACACGCGCCACAGGATTTTCGCCGATGTACAAAATCTGATTTTCAATTTTGCCGTGAAACATGTTGATGGGCGGCAGGCCGAGAAACTGCGCGACAAACTGATTGGCCGGATTGTCGTAAACCTTCTGCGGGGTGTCGATCTGCTGCACCCGGCCTTCCTTCATGACGACAATGAAATCCGAAATGCTCATGGCTTCATCCTGGTCATGCGTAACAAAAACGGTCGTAATGCCTGTTTCCTGCTGGATGCGGCGGATTTCTTCCCGGGTCTGCAGGCGCAGACGGGCATCCAGATTGGAAAGCGGTTCGTCTAGAAGTAGAACTTTAGGCAGTTTGACCAGAGCACGGGCAATCGCCACGCGCTGCTGCTGTCCGCCCGAGAGTTCCTTAGGCTTGCGTTCGAGCAGATCTTCGATGTGAACAAGCCGTGCCACTTCTTCGACGCGGGCTTTTCGTTCTTCTTCGCTGAGTTTCTGATCGCCCTTGAGGTTTTCCAGCGGGAAGCAGATGTTGTCAAAGACGCTCATATGGGGATAGAGGGCATAGTTCTGAAAAACCATGCCGACCCCGCGTTCCTGCGGTTCAAGTTCCGTGACGTTCTGATCGCCGAAAAAAATCTCGCCGGAAGTCGGCTTGAGCAGGCCGCTGATCATGTTGAGCGCCGTGCTTTTTCCGCATCCGGAAGGGCCGAGCAGCCCGCAGAGTTTTCCGTTGGAAATGGTGAAATTCAAATCGTCGGCAGCGACGACTTCTCTGCTGTTCTTTTTTCTTCCCCGTGCGGGAAAGATTTTGGTGATGTGGTCCAGTACGATATCCATCCTGGCTGATCCTTTCTCTGGGTTGGGATTCCATGCAAGTGCGTTTCAGCCATTTGTTCTGGCTGATGTCTTCAGAATACCATCCCCGTTTTCCCGGACAGGTTTTCGAGAAAATCGAATTTTCCATGAATGTCGATTTCTGTACACCCGGCTTTGCGTGCCGGGCTTTCTTTTGCCTGTCCGTTTCTCTTTTCGCTTCGTTTTGAAGCGTATGCACTTTTTTATACAGGCTCAAAATCGGTCTGTAAATATATGACTTTTCCCGTGATTTTCCTATTTTCTGGTATTTTTCTCGAAAGTTCGGGCGGAAATCCGCTCAAACCGTCATGCTTTTTACAAATGCAACCGGCAGTTGACGGATTTCCAGCTGACAGGTTCTGTCTGGAACAAATGTCCTTCGATACAATGCAGGCACACAAGTCCACAAGGAGGAAATATCTGATGATTTTCGCAGACAAACTGATTGAACTGCGCAGGCGAAACGGATGGTCCCAGGAAGATCTGGCGAGCCGGCTGAACGTTTCCCGCCAGGCGGTCGCCAAATGGGAAGGCGCCCAGACCGTTCCCTCGCTCGATAAGATTTTGCAGCTTTCCGAAATTTTTGAAGTGTCCACAGACTATCTGCTCAAGGACAACGCCCCGCTGGTCACCATTGAGGAAGAAGAGTCTTCCCTTCCGACTCTGAGTCTGGAAGACGCCAACCGTTTTCTGGATCTGAACCGCCTGAACGCCTGGCGCGTCGCCATTGGTGTGGTTCTCTGTATCCTGTCTCCCGCCGTGCTGATCGGGCTCAGCGCTTTTACGGCTCTCCCTTCTTCCCTGATTTCCGAAAATATGGTTGCCGCGCTTGGCGTCTCCGTACTTCTGGTTCTGGTCGCCATCGCCGTGACGCTCTTCATCTGGTCGGATCAGATCATGAAGCCGTGGAAAACGCTGGAAACCGGAGACTTCAGCCTTGGATACGGCGTAAAAGGCCTGGCCGCACAGAAAAAGAAAGCTTTTGCCAGAACACACACGCTTTCGACCATTATCGGGATTGTCTTCTGCATTCTTTCTCCGATTCCGCCGATTTTCTCTACGCTCTTTATTCATCAGGAATTCTCTGCCGTTCTTTCCGTCACTGCCCTGCTGCTTCTGGTTTCCATCGGCGTCTTCTTTCTCGTCTGGTCGTCCATCACGCAGTCCGGATTTGAAAAAATTCTCTCCGAAGGCGACTATTCTTCAGAAAACCGGAAAATGGAAAAACGGATGGATCCTGTTGCCTCGATTTACTGGTGTCTGGCCACAGCCATTTATCTGGGCTGGAGCTTTGCGACCGGAAACTGGGATCAGACCTGGATCATCTGGCCTGTCACCGGCGTGCTGTTTGGAGTGGTTGCGGTAATCGTCCGTCTGGTCACGCAGAGAGAGGATACAGACAGCTGAGACGTCAGACATTTAAAATCACTTTGCTTTTCTGGCGGGCTGCCTCCTTTTTCAGGAGCGGCTCGCTTTTTTATTTGTATCGGTTTTCTTTCCGTCGATTTTCCGGATTGGGTGCCCTCCTTTTTCCTTTTCGTGTATCGATTGCAGACATTGATTTCTCCTGTCGATCGTATCTTTGAAAAGCGCCAAAAAGATATCGTTGACCGATATATCGTCTCCTGATATAGTCAAATCAGATATAACATGTCACGATACATCGAGCGACGACAGGAGGTACAATGCTATGGGACAGGATCTGCCGTTAACGGAAACGCTGTTTTACATGCTTCTGGTTCTTCATCACCCGCTGCATGGATATGGAATTTCCAAGGAAGTGGAACAGATGACGCATGGACGCGTCGTACTGGGCGCCGGAACGCTCTATGGCGCGATTAAGAATCTGCAGAAGAAAGACTGGATCCGGGTGTACCGGGAAGAACCCGACAGTCGAAACAAAAAGGAATACATCATCACCGATCTGGGAAAAGAAGTCTTTGATCAGGAAATTCATCGACTGGAGGGCATGCTCAGAGACGCCAAGGAGAATAAAGAATGAAACAGTTCAGGCTCATGTTCGACAAAGACCGCGAAATCGAATATCTCAACGAAATGTGCGCGAAAGGATGGGCCCTGAAGCGCTTTAAGTACGGTCTCTATACCTTTGAACCGTGTAAACCGGGCGAATGGCAGTTCGACTGCGATCTCAACGACCGCGGGTTTGGCGTATCCCGGGAATATCGTCAGATTCTGAAAGATATGGACATTGAATTTCTCTGTACTTCCGGCTTCTGGTTCCTGGTGCGCCGAAAAAGCGAGTACGGTCCTCTGCATCTGTATACCGATCCCGATTCCCAGCTGGAGCAGCTCAAGCGGATTCGTAAGATGTTCAAAGCCGTCTGCGTGATCGAACTGGCTGCTTCCATGATGGAATTTTATGCGGCGGTGGAAACCAGACAGATGTTTTACTGGATCCTTACCCTCCTGCTGGGACTCATGACGATTGTTCTGATGAATGCGCTGCGCGCCTATAACCAGAAGATCTGGACTCTGGAAGGGCGGAGCCCTGAAGAAAAGGAAAGAAGGCCCAGTCTTGTTCTTGTCTGCGGAATGCTTCTGTACGCCATTTCTCTTCTGCTTCCGGCTTCCATCCTTTCTTTTCGGTACTTTCTGATGGGAGGATCCATTACCCTGGAACTTATTGGCATTTATAGGATGGTGGCAGATCGTAAATCGTCGCTCTGAAACCCGTTAAACTGCGAAACGCAAAATAAAAAGTAAATAGGAAAAGACCCGTCCTCTGACTTTTTCCTTTCGAAAAAAGCCATAAGGACGGGCTTTTGTGTGTCTGGCTGATGGCGTTGATGCAAGGCGGATCAATCTCAGTCTGTCTGAGGACTGGTTTTATCTTTCACATACCGCACTGTGTTTTACTCGCAGACCGCGCTCATTTTTTCGGCAGCGGCGGCTGGAGCTGTCGTTTCCGTTTTGGACTGACTGAGTTTTCTCCAGGTATGAACATAAAGAATCAGCGCCAGACCAAAGGACAGTACGTCGGCAGCCGGCTGTGCCCAGACCAGTCCGGTAATTCCCATAGCGGCTTCAAGAAGATACATTGCGGGAATGAAGATCAGGCCCTGGCGGCTCACGTTAATTACAAAGGATGCCGCTGCAGCCCCCATCGCCTGCAGCGCGTTGGTAAGAACGTAGTAGACGCCGAACAGAAAGCTTGTGGTTAACAGGATGTGAACAAAATGAACCGCATACGTATAGGCTGTCGGATCGGTCAGGAACACACTGACAATCTGGCCGGAAAAAACGAAGCAGATAACGGTCAGCGCCAGTCCTAAAGACAGGGAAAACAAAATGGAGAAGCGGCTGAATGCCCTGCCCGAGTCCCATGCAGATCATGCCGGTAATGGTAATGACTTTCATGGCTACGCCCATGGCCGCCACCGCCATATCCCCGTACTGTGCCATAGGCTGTTGATCAGAATCTGAGAAACGCTCATCAGCAGCGAACCGAGCGCCGCAGGAATGCCGATGATCAGAACACTGCTGCAGACTTTTTCTTTTACTGTGAACTCTCTGGGGTGAATGCTGAGACTGGATTTGCCGCTCAGGAAATAAAAGATGTAATACGCCGCCCCAATGACATTTCCGATCACTGTCGCGATCGCAGCACCAGCTACGTTCCAGCCAAAGCCTAAAATCATAATCGGATCCAGAACCACGTTAATCAGGTTGCCGAGAAGCTGACCCATCATGGCTTTTCCGGATTCGCCTTCCGCACGGATCACATTCGCGTAGCAGTTGGAAACCAGAACAAACGGTCCGCTCCAGGCGACGATCCACAAATAGGTTTTCGTCATTTCCCACGTTTCGGCGCTTGCGCCGATCAGAGTAAGAATCGGATCCATAAAAATCAGAAAGACAGGGCTCATCGCCACATCAAGAACAACGCAGCTCCACATGCAGAAAGAGCAGACCTTTCTGGCATGATCCTTTCTTCCCTCGCCAAGGGCACGGGAAATTACGGACGTACCGCCAATGCCGAAAATCGTTCCCGCTGCCATGAACAGCAGGAAAACCGGCGTCGCCAGCGATACTGCCGCGACCTGCAATGCGTCGTGGGTCTGTCCGATAAAGAAAGTATCAGCCAGGTTATAGACGAGTACCATCAGCATCCCCGCCATAGCCGGCAATGCGTTTTTGAATACAGCCTGCGCGACAGGCATGGATTCAAATATTTCCATCGATTTATCTTTCATAACTCTCTCCATTCCATTTTTCGATCTACGTTTCCGCCATTTTCAAAAGCAAGCGATTGATTTGAACATACCGATCCATGCGCCTGGCTGCCTGCGAAGGGAGCCGGCATCGTTTTCTCATTTGTGTATGTCCGGTTTCCGTTTTAACTGTGATATTTCAAAAGCAAGCGATCGATTTCCGCGTTAGTATCGCCCGTCAGGGCGAAAGCCCGCGGGCGTTTATTTTACATTTTCGTAAACTCTTTTCAGCAGTCCGTGGAAGACAGCCTGCTCTTCCTCTGAAAATCCGGTAAACAGAGTCTGTTCCAGTTCCTGGATATCCTTCTTCGCTTTTTCACAGCGTTTTTTCCCGTCTTCGCTCAGACGAACCAGCTTCATCCTTCGATCCTTTTGATCGGTAAAGCTTTCCACCAGTTTCTTAGCGACGAGCCGGCTGACAATTCCGACACAGGTAGACTGCGCAACACCTAGAATTCGTTCGAGTTCCTTAAAGGAGTACGTATGATTTTCTTTCTCATCCAGGGAAAGAAGAACCCAGACCTGAACCATGGTCAGATCATCCGCGCGCAGGGAATTGTTTACCCGCCGCTCAATCGCATCATTCAGCATTTTGATCAGCTGTCCGCTGTTTTCCTTATCACTCACAAGAACACCTCCGCTCTTAACAGAAGCTATCATACCGTTCAACAGCATACTGTCAATAGTAAGCTATGTATTTGCTTAAAGCCAGCCGGCTTCCCTCGTGTTCAGGACTGGATTGCCGAATTCCCAGAGTCCGTTTGCGCAGATGAGGAAATTGCTCTCTTTGTGTCCAGTTTTCGGGGAAGAGTTTAGTCAGTGCTTATCAAAAAAGAGGAATAGAACTTTCCCAATCAGCTAAACTATACGGTCGGATTTTTGCGTGGACGACCAC
>NZ_JBKXLD010000025.1:22201-23866 GCF_047010065.1 Allobaculum sp. | reverse complement strand
AGCGTATCTAATATTCAGTCTCGCGTATACCCGTCGATTGTTTGACACTTACATTCCAATACAACGAGCATTGAAAACAGTTATCAATCCCAAGGAAGAAGACATCATTCCCTGATTTAGAAGCTTCTTTCTGGACCCGAGAAAAAAAACGGAGGTGCAGATCCTTATGAACCATTTCCAGCCCGATCCGCTGCATGACGGAACCAGTCCCGTGGACTGTTTTATCAGCTATCGCCGCGCTGACGGTTTTTTTGCGGCCAAAATGATTCGCGATCAGCTCGAATCTCTGGGAATTTCCTGTTTTCTCGATCTGGAAGAGTCCAAAGCAGGAAACATAAACAATCGAATCAAGAATGCTATTGCGAACTGTGAAAATTTTATTCTGATTCTTTCCCCTGCCGCTCTCGATCGCTGCGTTCATGAAGAAGACTGGGTCCGACAGGAAATTGAAGCCGCTATGGAATTGAAGAAGACTATTATACCCGTTCAGCTGCACGGTTTTGTCTGGTCCAGTCAGCTGTCCTCGCTATTACCTCCTTCTCTGCAAATTCTTGAACAGCTAAATTCAGTTATCCTTTCAACAGAATATTTCGAAGCCTCTGTTGATCGTCTGGTAAGCTTTCTCCTTCTAGCTCCTGGAACAATTTCTCTAGGATTAAACATTGGCCAAAATGTTGCTGATTTTTTTAAGTATTCTCTGGATTCCTCTCAAAACGTCAGCGGTGTAGATATGGCCTTTCATGTCGGTTCTTACTGGTATCTAAATAATGAAAAGATCGACATTCTGCAGAAGCTAATGGAGCATCACATACCGGTACGAGTCATCATTCAGTCTGAATACACCTCGGAAGAGATCGTTCAGCATATGCGTAAACAAATGAAGTGGTACATCCCTTTAGAAAACAACTTCAATATCTGGAGAGAACGAAGCGCCAATTACCCAGAACTGCTAGAGGTACGCGTATGTTCGCTGCCGATTTTACATCGAACCTACCTCGTCCATCGAAAAGACGGAACGGGTTCGCTTTCTTTAAAAAACTACCGCTATGGTGATGGTTCAAGTGATAATCAGGAATCATTTACTTTCGATGGAGCAAAAAAAGACTGGGAAATGTACCAGGCATATCGCACTGAGTTCAATTATATGTGGAATCACCTGTGCACCCCTCTGGCAGACTTTTTGAAAGAACGTGAACAATCCGAGGACATAGCCTCCTCGTTTGAGTAAAACAGGTAACGCGGTTCTTTTGCTAAACAGCAGTTTCTTCCTGAGAAAGGAATGATCGCAGCCTGTTTTTTCTTTCCCTGCTCAATCCTCGTACAAACAAACAGTCCGCCAGGTCGGAGCCAAATCTGGTTTTCCGACACTAGCGGACTTTTCATTTTGGTGCCGTTTGTTTAGGATCGGTCGGATTCCGTTTTCTCAAAAACGGATCTCCTCTATCATTTCCAAGCGGAAATGGCGCTCTATAGACTCGGCAGTGCTGTATCCGTGGTCAGGCGAAGAGACAGAAGTACCTGATTGAGCGTTCTGGCGGCTTGGTCGATCTCGATCTGCGATTCACTTTGTGTTCGAACCGTTTTTGCTTCTGCAATCGCCGCATTGAGTGTCTCGTTCTGATTTGATTTGAACGATTTCGAAGCGATTGACTCGCCTTTTTCAAT
>NZ_JBKXLD010000025.1:0-22191 GCF_047010065.1 Allobaculum sp. | reverse complement strand
GCCTGATCGAGAAGATCGTAATGCAGGACAGCCTTCCATTGGGCATACAGCGTGATTTCCGTATCGTCTTCGCCGCCGGTCAGCTGGGCTTCATCGGCATAAGCGGTACCAGTACCATCGGCCTTTGTATTCCAGCCGGTAAAGATCCAGTCGAATCGGGTAAAGGTATTTTTGGGCAGTTTATTTCCCTCTTCTCCTTTCCAGAGCAGAGGTTCCATAGTGCCGGTTCCGCCATTTGCAGCGAAGGTTACCATATGAGACGGTATCTTTTTCCATTGAGCATATAACGTAAGTTCAGAGTCTTCTTCACCGCCGCTCAGCTGCGCTTCATCCGCGTAGGTAATACCCGTACCGTCAGCTTTCGTATTCCAGCCCGTGAATTCATAATCCGTTCGGGTAAAGCCATTTTTTGGCAAAGCGTGATCTTCTTCACCATTCCAGATCAGCGTCTCCATATCGCCTGTGCCGCCATTGGCTTCAAAGGCAACCTGATGCGAAGGAATTTTCTTCCATTGTGCGTATACGGTGAACTGGTCAATGGAGTAATCCACGTCAATCGTATCGCCAACCGCGATATTATCACCGCTGCCGTCGGCTTTTGTATTCCAGCCGGTAAACGTGTAGCCTTCGCGGGTAAACGAGCAATCTGGAACGCGAGCGGACGTATCCGAAGGTACGCTCACCTCAATGGAATCCATCGTTCCAGTACCGCCGTTGGCATCAAACGTCCAGGTGTTCGCATGCAGCTCGAATTCCCATACCGGGTTGAGTTCAATATTTTCTTCGCTCAGTCCAGCTGTATATTTCGTGATGGTTTCTTCACTATTGGCTTTTTTCCACCCGATGACTCTGGCATGGAATGGGCTCCCGTCAAAGGCGCCCGTTCCAAGCGGAAGGCTGACTTCCAGATCGGCGGGAAGAGAAATCGTTTTGGTCAAACCATGCGCTTCGTCGACGAGAGTCGCCGTTTTGGCTCGTCCCCACCAGCCATCCATGTCTTCGGTCCATGTAACTGTTCCATCAGTCAGTTCTGCGGACGTATACGGTCCGTGCAGGTTCTGGCTGACCCAGGAATCCCCGTAGGCGTCGCTGTTTTTCGATTTGACAAGCGCCTGCTTATTCGGGCGGATCATGCTCAGGTAATCTGCAGAAAGTCGGATTGCGGTAAGCGGATTGGAGAACAAATAACTCGATGTATCACTGAAAAACATCTGTGCGGTATTCCAGCCCGATAAATCCAGATGAGTGACAGCAGTATTGTTTAGAATATTGTCCGCACTGAACCATTTTTCGGTTTTCCAGTGGCTCATCGCATTCGCATCTTTCAGATTTGTGCAGTTTTCAAACATCTGCGCATAGGAACTGGCGCTGGCTGTATTCCAGTTTTCCAGTCCCTTCAGGGATGTAAGAGCAGTATTTCCGGTAAACGTTCCCGCAAAGCCGCTGACTTTCGAAACGTTCCAGTTGGAAAAGACCGAAAGATCGGAAATCGGACAGCTGTTAAACGTCTGGCAGAGGTTGGTCGCGTTCATGGTGTTCCATCCGGACAGAGCAGATACATCGCTCAGCTTCGTGCACCCTTCAAACGTTGAGGACATGGAATCCAGACTGGATTCTTCCGCGGAAAACCAGTCTTCCAGTCCATGCAGAGATTCCAGACTTGTGCAGCCAAGGAAAGCGCCGTTCATGTCGCGAATGGAGCCGCTTTTTCCAAGATTAGCCAGTCCGCTTAAATCGGTGAGTTCCGTACAGCCGGAAAACGTACTGTTCAGTCCCCCTAGTTTAGAAGATTCCCAGGAGGAAAGCGCATCGGTATTTTTAATTTTTGTATTCGCAAAAGCACCGTACATGGTAGTTACATTACTGATATCCCATTCTGCCAGTCCGGAAATGTCTTCAAGTTTTGTATAGTTATAAAACATCTCATACATGGAAGTCAGCGGACTGGAATCAAAATCGGGATGGCAGACGATGCGTGTAACATAGCTTGCCAGATAAAATTTCTTTGGGGTGGTGGCTGTCTGACCAGGTCCAAAATACAGGGTTCCGTCATCCAGAAGATAGTATTTTACTGTTCCCCAGGTTCCATTTTCTTTCTTATCCGAGACATCTGGCAGTTCCTGCGGCGCGGTCGTCGCTTCCTGTGCCAGAACGGTCTGCGGCATGGAGATCATCATCGAAACCGGCGCGCTCAGGCATAAAGCCAGCGACAGCAGCTTCTTCATTGATTGCTTTGTTTTCATACATACTCCTTCGTGCAAAGCGAATGTGCGAAGTTCGAGAATGACCCGAATGATCAGACTGCCCGATCTGACCAGCTGACTCGAACCTGCACCTTTCTGTTTTCAGTGTAGGAGCTATATGGAACCACTTTCCCAAAGTGGGGAAAATCAACATGAAAATGTCGTTTTTCCCTGTATTTTTTAATTACAGTTTTGTTTCATTTTCTGTTACTTTTTCAATCCTCTGTTTTATTTAAAAATCTAGTCGTATACCATATTTGTCTGTATTAAAACGGAGCAATACGTACACATTTTCTGTACTTTCCCCGTTTCTGTAAGACATGAAAAAACGAGCAGAACTGTGCCCTTAGTAATCCGCGCAACGGACGAATTGGACGGTACGTTCTGCTCGTAAATCATTTCTGTTCGTATTCCGGTTCACCGTCTGCAAAGTGTTTACCGGATTCTGAATTTATTGTTTATTCGTATTTTTCTTCTCGTTGGCTGCGCCTTTTGGCGAGAAGCCGTAATAGTCTTTCATGAACTGCTGCTTGTATTCTTCAAAGCGGCCGTCCAGAATAGCCTGTCGAATTTCTTCCGTCAGGCGGATCGTAAAACGCAGGTTATGGATGCTGGCCAGTGTGAAGTACTTCTCCCGGTCTTCTGGATCCTGACTTTTGAGAAGCGCGCGCAGTTCATCACGGGTATAGCCGGCCTGGCATACCGGGCAGTCGCAGTGTTCATCGATGACGTCGAGACTTCCTGCGTACTTTTCGATATTGATGTAGCCGTACTTCGTATACAGGCGGCCATGACGCGCTTCGCGGGTGGGGGCGACACAGTCAAAGGTGTCGGCTCCGTTTTCCGAACCGATGAGAATGTCATCCGGCCGGGATAGGCCAAGCAGATGGCGAGGCTTACCTTCCGGCAGTTCTTCGTTGCACCATTTCAGAATTTCTCCAAGATCGCTCTTGAGAAACGCGCCGCCAAGGCCATATCCATCGAAGTCCATCTGACCAAGCTTTTTCGCGGTCGAGCGGCGCAAATCTTCCCAGCGACCGCCCTGCAGTACGCCGTAAAGCGACTGGCGATAGCCGAGATCGTCGCGGTGCTGCTTATGGACATCGAGAGAAATCTGCGCCCAGCGTTCCGTACGCTCCAGCGCTTCCTTATTGTATTCATACGTATCGGCCAGAGACGTCAGTTCATCAAACGCCATATGAATGTCCGCACCGATCCGGCACTGAATTTCCATGGATTCTTTCGGACCGATAAAGTCATCCTGATCGGTGAATGGATCGTGGAACTGAATGCCGTCTTCCATGACAATAGCCAGACGCTCCTTTTTCGGCGCGTTGACGACTTCCTTTTCCCGGTCCATGCTGACGACTTTGCCGATGCCGCTTCCAAGCGACATGACCTGAAAGCCGCCGGAGTCCGTCAGCGTCGGACTGTTCCAGCCGGACCACTTCGCCAGACCGCCGGCATCTGCGATTTCCTGCGAACGGCCGCGCAGATGGTAGCCGTTGGAGAGCATCGCCTGCGCGCAGATTTCCTTCAGCTGCTCCATGCTGACGTAACGAACTTCGCCATGGGTTCCAACACACATGAATGCAGGTGTATGAATATCCCCGTGCGGCGTGTGAATAATTCCTGCGCGACCCAGATGGCCTGGAATTCTCTCCAGGATTTCAAAGGAAAAGCGATTGGGAAAGCTTTGCTGGGTCGTATCTTTTGTTTCCATTCTGTCTTCTGCAGAAGAAACGGATGTCTGATCCATATTCATAACCTGCCTTTCTGTGTATTCACGATACGTCCAGAAAGACTGCATCTTCTGGACTGTTTTTTTCGTTTAAAGCCTTGCTTGGGACGAAAGTCTCGATGTTTCCATCCGGTTCATGCGTTTTGGAAGAAGGGCTTCGTCTCTTGTTTCGATCGGAGATGCGAATTTTCCGGTACGTTTTCGAACGGTTTACTGCTTTTCATTCAGCCATTTTTTCAGCGCTTTTTCAATGGCGATTTCGACGGGCGAGAGAACGAACTCCAGTCCCATTCCGAGAATATAGGCAAACAGAGCCTGCATCAGAAATTCCTGGAAGGAGAGAACGCCGAGAAAAGCGATCGTTTCGAATACGATCGTATCGAGAATATGCGCAAAAACCGAAGAGGTCAGCGCACGCGCGATAAAGCTTCGGGCAAAGATTCCGGAGGACGCGCGCATTTTTTCGAAGAGATAGTTGTTGAGAAGACTGCTGGTCAGATAGCCGCTAAGACTTCCCAGAATAATGCGGGGCGAAAAACCAAGCACCATCGCATACGCTTCCTGCATATCCCAGCCGGGATACGGCGGCAGTGCGATTACGACATAAAAGACGAGTGCCGCAATCACGTTGACGAGAAAGCCTGCATAGATTACGCTGCGGGAACGGTCTTTTCCGTACAGTTCTACAATCAGGTCGCTGAGTATATACGTCAGCGGGAAGAGAACGAGACCGCCATCGACGGCGATTCCGCCCATATTCCAGAGCTTTACCGCTGCCAGATTGGAGATCAGCAGGGCGCCGGCACTCAGCGCGGTCATGTAAATCATCAGCTTGAACTTTTTCGAGCTGAAGGTTTCCTGTGCCTGTTTAGGTTGTTTCTGATTCATGTTTAATCAATCCTTCTTTTCCTGGGCAGGCCGCCTGCACTGGCTGGATCGACGGGGAAACCAGTATTGCCAGCGTTCCTATCCGATTTCTGGGACAGAGAAATACAAAATGCGAACGAACCTTTCCAAGAAGGTGCGGCCTTTGAAAGTATACATTTTTCTGCTTTTTCCTGCTCTGATCCATACTCCAGAATGACACGGATATAAAAACGGGGTTCTGTTCAAAAAGACGAAGCCATTCCGATCGTCTGGAAGCGGCCTGGAAGGCAGCAAAAGGCGCGGCAAAAATTGCCATATAAAAACGCAGACGCCTGACCAGAGCTGTTCTGGTTCTGCGTCTGCGCAGAGATTCAAATCGGTTTTGATGATGCTGGATTTTTTAAATCAGGATTCAAAGACGAAACTGGGTTGTCTGGTTAAACGAGAATCATCGAATTCTCAATTCAGCCCTTTAGTCCTTTTTCGCATCGGCAGTCGCCATTGTCGACAGCAGCGAAGCGACCTTGCGGGAGTATTCGACTGGATCCTTAATGGCAAAGCCCTGAATCAGGCACGCCTGATCGTAGAGGATCTGCGCGATTTCCTTAACCTTGTCCTTATCGGTTACATACTCTGTACGCAGGACGTTCCAGATCGGGTTGTTCGGATTGATTTCCAGAATACGGGAAGCCTGCAGACCCGGGTTAGTGTCTTCGCCAGCCTGTTTGGCAAAGACATCAAAGATGTGCTCCATTTCAAAGGAGAGGCCGTCGCCGGCAACGAGCATAACCGGATCATCGACCAGACGGTTGGACAGACGGACTTCGCTGACTTCAGGCAGTACGTCCTTCATGTACGTCAGCAGGTCCTTGTTTTCTTCGTTCTGAGTCTTCAGAGCTTCTTTTTCTTCTTCGGTATCGAGATCGAGATCGCCCTGAGCGGCGTTCTTGAAGCTGTGGCCGTCGTACTGGCTGATCATCTGGATGATGAACTCATCGACTTCATCGGTCAGATACAGAACCGGATAGCCTTTGGCTTTCAGCTTGGCCGCTGCCGGCAGCTTGTTCAGCGTATCGATGTTCGTTCCAGACAGATAGTAAATGTCCTTATCTTCTTCCGGCATGGAAGCGACAAATTCCTTGAGCGATTTGTACTTGCCGTCATCGCTGGTCGGATACATGAGCAGGTTTTCCAGCTTGCTGGTGTCAGCGCCCTGCGAGTTGTAAATGCCGATCTTCAGGCTGATTCCGAAGTTTTTCCAGAAGCTCAGATAGTCTTCCGGTTTCTTCTCCTGCATGCTTGCCAGAGCGGAAAGAACTTTACGTTCGGTCTGCTTGCGGATGAAGCGCAGCTGATGATCGTGCTGAAGCATTTCACGCGAAATGTTCAGCGACAGATCCTGCGAATCGACCAGACCCTGCATGAAGCGCAGGTAATCCGGGAGCAGGCTCTCGCAGTGGCTTTCAATCAGTACGCCGCGCGAATACAGTTCCAGACCCGGTTTAAAAGTGCTGGAGTAGAAGTTTTCCGGACGCTTGGACGGTACGTACAGCAGCGCGGTAAAGGAAATCGAACCGTCAATATTGAAGAAGATCGTATCGAGCGGTTTGGTGTAGTTGTTGAAATGATCCTGATAGAACTGATCGAATTCTTCCTGCGTGATTTCCGATTTCTGTTTTTTCCAGAGCGGAATCATGGAGTTCAGGGTGCGTGTCTCGGTAACCGTTTCGAATTTCGGTTCTGCCAGCTCTTCCGCTTCCTTCGCTTCTTCATCCGGTTTTACCGGTTTCTGCGTCGTGATATCCATTTCAATTGGATAGCGGATATAGTCGGAATATTTCTTAACGAGCATCTCCAGTTTCCAGGAATTCAGATATTCGGAGTATTTCTCGTTTTCGTCATCTTCTTTCAGAAGCAGGGTGATGGTTGTACCATGATCGTCCCGTTCGGCTTCTTCAATCGTATAGCCGTCGGTTCCATCGGATTCCCACTTCCAGGCCTGATCGCTGCCGAGCGCCTTCGAAACGACGGTGACTTTGGACGCAACCATGAATGCGGAATAGAAGCCGACGCCAAACTGACCGATGATGTCGACATCGGAATTGGCTGCCGCTTCGGAGTCACTGCTGGCTTCCGGGTTTTCACCGGCTTCCTTTTCCTTCTTGAGCTCTTCCTTGAAGGCAAGCGAGCCGGATTTAGCGATGGTACCCAGATTGTCTTCGAGTTCTTCTTTGGTCATGCCGATTCCGTTATCGGAAATCGTGAGCATTCTTGCGTTTTCATCAAAATCGATGCGGATCGCCAGTTTTTCTGGAATCTTATGGTTTTTCAGCGAATCCAGATAGTATTTATCGAGTGCATCGGACGCATTCGAAATCAGCTCACGCAGAAAGATTTCCTTGTGCGTGTAAATGGAATTGATCATCAGATCAAGCAGGCGGCGCGATTCCGCCTTGAATTCTTTTCGTTCAGACATTCAGACCTCCATAATCGAACTCGCGCGTATACGCGAATTAGCACTTAATCTCTAAGCTTGCTAACAGTATAGTTCTCTATACTTTCGTTTGCAAGCTCAATACCGTGCTTTTCCAACGGATTTATTCCAACAGAAAAAGCCGGCTTTCACCGACTTTTTTGCCTGAATAATAATGATTTTGTACTGGAAGAGAATTACGCTTGAGCCGAAACCGCTTCGATCATTTCTTCTTTGGTTTCTTCTGCTGCTTCTTCTGCCTCTTCTGCTTCCTCTTTCAAGGCAGCTTCTTCCGCTTTTTCTGCAGCTTCTTCGGCCGTTTCGTTTTCGGCATCTACAACCGGCAGATTCTGCTCGCTCAAAATGAACTGATCGAGCATTTCAAAGTCGCGATCTTCACCGGCGACGTTCACGCGGCTCTGCAGAACGAGCTCGCCGTCCTTAAGCGTGTAGAGGAACAGCGCAATCGGCTCGGCTTCCTTGTCGTTGACACGACGGTAGATCGTCAGCAGGCGGTTGCGAATCTGGTCCGGCGTACCTTTGAGATCCTTAACGGATTCCAGAATCATTTCCAGATCCGAGAAGAAGCAGACTTCGCTTACGCCCTGGGAAGCGATCTGCACGCTGTAGTCGCCCAGCCAGCTGCCTTTCTTTTCGCCGATCAGAATCATGCGTTCAAAATCGGTGCAGGCTGTCAAATGATAAATGCCTTCGTAGCAGAATTCGTTGGTATCTTCATCCAGTCCGCAGAGCATCTGAACCAGTTCCGTTTGCGTTCCCGGCTCATTTTTGCGGGCGTTTTTTCGAATAATCCAGATTCCGAGATCGTCGGAAATCAGGCTGTTGTCGTCCTGAAGCATTGCGACAATTCGCTTCATCTGTGCCGATGCGTCGCTCAGTTTGCGAAAGGACTTGCCGTTAAAAGGAGCTGTGCTTTCTCCTTCGCTCGAACCCAGTCGAACTTCGTAGGTTTTCATAATCAAATTCACCTCATATCTATTTGTCTATGATACAGAAAAAGAATCCATTTTTAAACATCCCCTTAATCCATACCAAGTTATGCAAATCCTTTCTTTGATACGATTTTGTCCGAATCGGCCGGCTCTGGGCATCTCATTTGACCCGTCCGGCCGTTCTCTGAAAGCATGAAAAGGATTCGATTTTTGACGGGTGATCCTGTAAGAAAGAGCGGGATTTCATTATTCGCTTTGACTTCGCCGTTTGCCGCCTTCTGTTTTATACAGAAAGCTGGATCTATACATAGCTCTGTCCGTAACATTTCGATCTTGCATGCGGGGGCGATGTCGGACAGGATCAGGGATTCCTCGTCGATTTTCTGACGTTTTTTCGTGCACTCCTTTGGGAGTTTTACGCTTTCCTTTTCATTACGGCGTGCAATGCTATACTGAAAACCGAATGAAATTTTATGTAACAAATTGAAAGAGGAAATCAATACGTATGTCGATTCATATTAATCATCAGCTGCCCGATCCCGACCTTCTCAAAGAAGAAATCCCGATGTCGGACAAAGCCAAAGCCATCAAAGCCCAGAGAGATAAGGAAATTGCGGACATTTTCACCGGCAAGGACGATCGCTTTATCGTCATCGTCGGTCCCTGCTCCGCGGATAATGAAGACAGCGTTCTCGAATACTGCCACAAGCTCGCCGGTCTGAACGAAATTGTTAAAGACCGTCTGATGATCATTCCGCGTGTCTACACCAATAAGCCAAGAACGACTGGAGACGGCTATAAAGGCATGCTCCACCAGCCGGATCCAAACGCACAGCCCGACCTGCTTGAAGGTCTGAAAGCCATTCGCCGCATGCATCTGCGTGTCATTGAAGAAACCGGCCTTTCCACAGCGGATGAAATGCTGTACCCGGAAAACCGTTCCTTTCTGGACGATATTCTGTCCTACGAAGCGGTCGGTGCCCGTTCGGTCGAAAACCAGCAGCATCGTCTCGTCGCCAGCGGCATCGACATTCCGGTCGGTATGAAAAACCCGACATCCGGCGACTTTTCCGTCATGATGAACTCCGTCACGGCTGCCCAGCATCCTCATTGCTTCATTTACCGCGGCTATGACGTACAGACCGACGGCAATCCCCTCGCCCACGTCATTTTGCGCGGCGGCGTCGACAAGTACGGCAAGACCATCCCGAACTACCATTACGAAGACCTGAAAATCGTCAGCGATCTGTACAAGAAAGCCGGTCTCGCCAACCCGGCGGTCATCGTGGACGCGAACCATTCCAACTCCGATAAGAAATACAAGGAGCAGATCCGCATCGTCATGGACGTCATGCACAACCGCAAGTATCATCCAGAAATCCGCAAGCTTGTTAAAGGCGTCATGATCGAATCCTATCTCATTGAAGGCCGTCAGGACATCTGCGAAAACTATGTGCGCGGTCAGAGCATTACCGACCCGTGCCTGGGCTGGGAAGATACAAAGCGTCTGATCCTCGATATTTACGCCAAAACCAAAGAATACTAAGCCGATGTTTTCCAGGCATTCTGCCTGCCAAACAAAAATCGCGCCGGAAATTTGCCAATTTCCGGCGTTTTTTCGTCTTCGCCTGATTGAGCAGATCGAATAAACGCAGAAGCAAAGAAACGCTGTCTTCACCTGCCGCAGCGGATTTTCGCGCTTCAGAAAGACTATGTGAAATTTTGGAAGATCCCTCTGCCTTAACATTTTATCCGATATCGGATATATTCTATTTTGTCCGATTTCGGATAAATTTTAGGAGGTTTATATGACGAACACGCTTGCGCAGCACTATTCGATTCCAAAGCTGCTGCGCTTCACGCTTCCCACGATTCTTGTCATGGTTTTCACATCGATCTATGGCGTCGTAGACGGCTATTTCCTATCCAGCGTTGCCGGCAAAACCGCTTTTGCGGCAGTCAATTTCATCATGCCGGTTCTCATGATTCTCGCCAGTTTCGACTTTATGATGGGCGCCGGTTCTTCCGCCCTGGTCGGCAAGACGCTCGGCGAACAGAATCCCCAAAAAGCCAGAAAGCAGATGACGAGTCTGCTCACAGCCACGGTGATTCTCGGAATGATCCTGTCCGTTCTTGGCTTGGTCTTTTTGCGGCCATTGCTGGAATGGATGGACTGCAGCGAACAGATGATGCCTTACGCTTTGCAGTACGGATCCATTCTTCAGCTTTCTCTTCCGCTCTACATAATTCAGATGTACTTTCAGAGCATCTTCGTAACCGCCGGAATTCCGCAGGCCGGATTCGCGGTCACGTTTGCGGGAGGCATGCTCAACATTGTGCAGGACGTTCTTTTTGTGGGCGTTCTGGGCTGGGGTGCTCCTGGTGCAGCGATCGCCACTGCCCTTGGACAGCTGCTCTGCGCTGCGCTTTCAATCCTCTGCTTTCTTTCTCCCGCGAAAAAACCGTTTCGTTTGAAAGAGGACAAAGTTCTTTACTTTACGGCCAGCCGCATTCGCCTTAAGGAATTTGGACAGGCGGCTTTGAATGGAATTTCCGAGCTGTTTTCCAATTGCGCGTCTTCTCTGATTTCCATTTTGTACAACTATCAGCTTATGCGGTTTGCCGGTGAAGACGGCGTAGCGGTGTATGGAACGTGATGTACGTATCGATGATTTTCATGGCCGTTTCCATGGGCTATACCGTCGGCTGCGCGCCGCTCGTCTCCTGTCAGTATGGAGGGGGCGATAAGCAGGAGCTCGCCAGCCTTACCCGTAAATCGCTGTGGATTGTGGCCGTGGGATCTGTGGGCATGTTTCTTTCCACCGAACTGCTGGCTGCCCCGCTTGCCCGTCTTTTTGCGGGTTACGATCCCGAACTGATGGCCCTTACGATTCAGGCGTTTAACATCTTCTCGCCTGTGTTCCTGTTTTCCAGCTTTTCGATTTTTGGATCCGGCTTCTTTACCGCGCTCAATGACGGTCCGGTTTCGGCCATCATTTCCGTCGTACGCTCGCTGGTGTTCCAGGTCGGTTTCATTCTGATTTTCACAGCCGTCTGGGGTGTCGACGGCATCTGGTTTTCCATGCCGTGTGCCGAAGCCATGGCGATGCTTACCGCATTTCTTCTGCTCTGCCTTTGCCGTAAGAAATACGGCTATTTCTCGCATGAACAGAAATCCGGCCCGATGGAGCCCAACGCCCATGCGATCTAAAACGCATCCGGCTGGAGACGCCGCTCGTTTTGGGCTCCCGCGACAATGGTAAACTGGAAGAAGACCAGACCGATATGATGCCAGACAATCGAAGTTTGAAAAATTCCGCTTCCTGCCTGATCCGGAAGACGGCATCGAATGTAACTGCCAAATCTGGTCCTAAGCGAGGAAATGAGTCATGGATGATACGAAAAAGCGCAGCAGTATCCCAGCGAAAAACGGACGCTGTGCGCCGGAGCTGTATAACGAACTTGTCGATCTTGAATCGGACAACTGGGCTACGTACCTTACGGCTGCCAAAACGCTTCAGATTACGGAAAATGAGCTGTGGGTTCTGCTCGAGGTGTTCGATGCCGATCCTCCTTTATGTCAGGCCGACATCGCCAGACGCATTCACATCCCGGTCCAGACTCTGAATTCCGCGCTGTCCAAAATGAACCGAAAAGGATGGATTGACTTCGTACCGATTCCCGGCTCCCAGAAAGCCAAAGGCGTCAAACTGACTCAAGCGGGCCGGAAAAAATTCCATCCGGTACTGGCAGGCATTCATCAGGCGGAGACCAATGCCTTTGCCTCGCTCGATCCAGAGCAGGCCAGAGCCATGCTCGATTCGATTCATGCCTATACCCTTACTTTCCAGAGCGAAATGAAACGTCTTCTGGATACGATCAAGTCCGATTCGGACGAATAATTGTTCCGCATTCCATCTTGGGGACGCCCCAGTATCGGACATTTCTTTGTTCAATCTGTGCGCAGCCTGTACTTTTCGGGCTTAGCTCGTTTGTTTTTCCTTTACAGAACCAATACAGACCCGGCAGCTTCCTGAAGGTGCCGGGTTTCTTTCTGTCTGGTACTTTTCACCGACTCTCCTCAAATCGTTCGCGCAGAAAAAAAGCTGCTCTTGTCTGGGCAGACAAAGACAGCGTCCATTTCTTTCTGCGTCGATTTGGGATTATCCAGGAAAACGGCGGCGCAGATCTTCGGTGATCTGGATCCACAGCGCTTCCGATTCATCCGGATCGGCCTGTTTCCACTCCCCAAAATAGGAAATAAAGCCCATCCGGCTCGCCTTCGCGATCAGTTCCAGATCCTGGGCACTCAGCTTAATGTAAAGCGGATTGCGGGATGGCGTTTTCTCATAGTCGAGTGCAAGCCGGCTGATCAGCGATTCGAACGCCTTCATCACGTCTTCTTTTTCCCCGCTCATTTCAAAGCAGATCGCCGGGCGCAGAAAGCCAAAGTCATCGGCGTCCGTCAGCCGGGCTTCGGCGATGATTTCTTCTCCGTTTTTCAGGATCGCGCTTTGATCGATCCAGTCCACATTCCAGTCATCAGGAAGCGGGCTTTCCTGATGGATGACCCGCTTTGGCAGGACCATCAGAACTTCCTGATCAAGAAGTTCCCCCGCAAGACTGTCCATTTCTTCCTTCATCGGTTTTGAATTCATACTTCCCCTCTTTTCTCTGTTCCTCATCTCTGCATCCGAAAGGAACACTTCAGTGATTCTAACGGCTAAAGCATCCGGCGCAAAGAAACCGGACGAATTTGCGTCCATATGGACAGGATTGGATCAAAAAGCACCTGAATCCGGTATACTTCCAATACATCGCCTGGCAAACCAGAAAATTTGCATTCTCGGCTTTCCTGAAGAGTTTTTCAGAGGAATGTCGATGAAAAAACGCGATGTGAAAAAGAAAGGAAAAGCCGCATTTGCGTCTGCGTGCGGCATATTGCATATGTCATTACCCTCCCTTGAAGAAACCGTTCGCCGCATTTATCTCTGCGAAAACACCAACTGTGCCGAAACGCTGATTCTGGCCTGCGATGAAGTTTACCAGCTTGGTCTGCCCAGAAAGCAGGCATCCATTCTCATGTCCGGCTTTGGTTCCGGTCTGTATACCGGCAACGTATGCGGCGCGCTGTGCGCCTGCAACGCCGCGCTTTCCTGCCTTCTCGTTGAAGACAAGGCGCATCTTTGCGAACCGCTGCGCGCCAGTCAGGCAGCCCTCGTTCGAAACTTTAAAAATCATGTCGGCGATACGCAGTGTGCCAAATGCAAAATGCTTCATCATTCCAAAGAAGAGCGCTGTCTCAAGACGGTGACTCTGGCCGCTCAGGTCATGGAACAGACGGTTGCCGAGCTTCAGGAAAAAGGCGTTCTGCAGCTGCCGGCCGAACTGAAAAGCGAATAGCCCGCTGCGTTCCCTTTCCTCTGTCCGAATCGAAACGCGATCCGCAATAAAGAAAGGATCTGCGACTGCCCAGTACTGAAAAAGACCTCTTTCGCTCACGTGCGCAGACACGTAAGCAGAAAAGAGGTCTTTTGTGTTAATTGTCGAATTTAATACATCCAATTTGGATTACTTGTCATCCTCATCGTCTTCGTCGTCTTCTCTGGCGTCGATGGCATCCCAGGCTTCTTCGAGTTCTTCGTCGGTATCCTTGGCATGAAGCATGGCTTTATACTTTGGATCGTTTTCCGCCAGACGCAGTCTTGCGGCCAGCAGGGATGCCTGTTTGCGCGACTTATTGAGAAGTCGTGCATACACCAGGAATACCCAGAGCGCGATGACAAACAGGACCGCCGAAGCGATCATGACGGCCTTGAATCCCTTGAACCACCACTGGAAGAACAGGGATACCGCCGAGCAGACCATAACCACAAAGAGCAGGAACATAGTCGAGCGGCAGGACGAGGAAAATTTCGTGAAATAGCGATATTTCTCGGCTTCGTTTTCAATGACTTTTGTCAGGTTGCCGTCCTTGCGTTCATTGCGGACAACGTACCAGCCCGCGTCGCGCTTGTTGCGGCTTGGAGACGTATCGATTTCTTTCCAGCCTTCTTCTTCCAGAGAATCCCAGTATTCATCGGAAGGTTCCTTGGCAAAGTAGAGAATCTTGTAATAGAAATCGTGCGGTTTGCCTTTGATAAAGTAGAACTTCTTGCCTTCATGGTGAACGTAGTGGAAGCCCTGACGGGACTGGGTGTTGAGGTATTCTTCGGTTTTCTTGTAGTCGGAAAGCAGGAAGCGCTTCTTATCGAGGTATTCGTCGTAGCGGTAGTCATCGACTAGCGATGCCTTTGGATCGTAAACAGCGTTGTCTTCTTCCTCTTTACGCTTGCGCTCGGCTTCCCGTTTGGCGGCTGCGGCAGCACGTTCTTTGGCTTTTCGCTCTTTTTCCGCCTTTTTCTGCTCTTCCATCTCCCGGACCTGATCGGTCAGGGAAGGCATGGAGTGGGTACGGCCGATCACAACCGGCGCATCCGCAGGATCGGCAGCGGCGGTTTTTGCGAGTTCGGCTTCGCTGTTTTTATCCTTTTCGGTATGAACCAGAATGTCTTCTTCCGCGATTTCCGTTTCCGGCTGTCCAAAGCCGGAATGGAGCAGTTCACTGAAGCTGGTCGGCTTTTTCTCATTGCCAAACAGCTCATTGGAATTGACGAGTTCTTCAAAGCTAAGCTCTTTTTCCACTTCCGGATTCAGTCCGTCGCCCGGCTTGGCTTTATGGGGATCGTTTGAAATCAGATCTTCCATGCTTTCGAGATTCGAATAAAAGCTTTCGGTGCTCGCCTGACGGGCTGCAGCCGTGCTTTCCTTGCGCGAAGAAGATTCCGGCATGAACATCGGTAAAATTTCTTCTTTTACCGGCGTTTCAGCGGGTGTTTCTTCGATTTTTGGTTTGGCTTCTTCCGCTGGCTTTTCTTCCGGTTTTTCCTTCGGGGTACTTTCATCTTCCGGTTTGGAGGCCCCAAACGTCTGGCGCAGACGCTTGCCTAAGCGGCTGCCTTTTTTCTTTGGCTTTTTCGTAATCGTACGCGCTTCTTCTAAAGCCGCGTTGACATCGAACGTTCCAAATTCAGGTTCTTCAATATTCAAAGAAGAAATCGGGGCATCGCGAAGCAGATCGGAAAAAATCCCATCGTCTTCCGGCGCCGCGTTCTTTTCCGTTTCTTTGGCGGATTCGGCCGGCTCTTCTTCCATAGCGGTTTCTTTTACGATTGTGGAATGAATGACAAATTCTTCCGGCTGTGATGCCGTATTCGAGGAAGCCGTCGTGTTTTCATCCTGCAAAGTGGAGGGTTCTGCGTTTTCTGCAGCTGCGGATTCAGAAACGGTTTCTTCGATTTTGTTCTGTTCTTCGGACATGCTCATCACCTTGTTCTCAGGATGAACCCTGAGCCTTTCGTTCCATTCTAACCATAATTAAGCAATACGGTCAAACGACGGCGAAAAGCGGCCGTTGACAAACACATCCTCTTCTGTTCCATCCGCGCGTACCCCGGTAATGTGCAGATCTTCGGCTCCGACCATGAAATCAACGTGAATATCCGACTGATTCATGCCGTGCGCTTCCAGTTCTTCACAAGATGCACCCTCGAGTGCGGGCAATGTTTCCATGTACGACTGACCAAAGGCAAAATGGCAGGCGGCATTTTCATCGAGCAGTGTATTGTAGTAAATCCGGTTTTTCTGACGGATCGGCGAAGTTTTATCGACAATCGCGATTTCGCCTAAGTATTTGCCGTTCGGGTCGCTTTCCAGCAGGGCTTTCAGACTCTCGTATCCTTCTCTGGCATGGAAATCGATAACTTTGCCGTCCTGAAACGTAAAGCCGAAACCGTCGATGCGCATGCCGTTCCAGTTGAGCGGCATCACGGCTTCCAGCGTACCGTTGACGCCGGTTTTCAGCGGGGTCGAAAAGATTTCTTCAGTCGGAATGTTGCAGCTGATGGACAGCCCGCTGGCGAGTTTCGTATCCCCGCCGACAAAAATCGAGCCATCGACCAGATCGACCCAGAGATCGGTCCCGTTCGAAGAGGTGTAGTGAAATTTTTTATAGCCTCTTTCGTTAAGGCGCGCAGCTTTTCTCTCGAGACTGGCTGTATGGGTTTCCCACGCTTCGCGTCCGTCGTCTTCAATCCGGCAAATGGACATCAGATCGTCCCACAGACGATTCACCGCTTCTTCTTCGTCGCATTCGGGATAGACTTTTTTCGCCCAGGCTTTCGTCGCGCAGGGAATAACAGTCCAGGCGATTTTTCCTTCGTCAATGCCGGAACGATAGAGCTGCGTTTTCTTTCGCATCGCCAGCGAACGGCGGGTCATTTTGCGCGGATCTACATCCTTGAATCCGTCCGGATCATCGCCGTCGAGCGCAATGAAGCACGCACCTTTTCGCGCCGCTTCTTCGTAGCGAACGCTCATCCATTCCGGAATGGTTTCCAGAACATCGTCTTTGGCGTGCGTGTAAAACTGACGGCTTAATTCTTCATCGCTCCAGAACACCTGAACATCGCCGGCACCGGCGTTCCAGGCTTTTCGGGAGATGGCATGGACCAGATCGCGCATTTCCGTTTCCGCGCGGATGATGACCAGCTGTCCCGGCTGAACTTTCACGCCCGCATGCACAGCGGCATTAGCCAGACGGTTCAGCTGCTCTTCCCGTTTGCCTGGATTGGTTTTCGTTTTTGGATCACTCATATCCCCTGCTCCTTTTCCGTGTTTTTCTTTCATATTTTCCATATGTATCGTATTTCTATTTCTCATCGTTACCGATCCGGCTTCGAACCCGAAACCGGGTCGTCTCGAAACTTTTCGGTTTGAGGCGTATGCGGACAGATACTGACTTACTGCAGATTTCTGTCCAAATCGCCTGCCGGCTTCGATGCGCCCTCAGGCGCGCTCTCGCTCTCGGTGGAATCTTTGGCCAGCGCCTGCATAGCCTGCGCTCTGGAAACAGTCCGCTTATTTGAAAGCCGGGCATCTGTATATGAATCCGATCGTCCCGCTTTCTTTCCTTTTGCGGCCTGCCGCCTGTAGTAGCGGTCCACAAAAGCCGGCGTTTTTTCGTCGTGCGGCGAGCAGGACGATTTGCAGTTCATGCAGTCGCCAGTACAGTCCGGTCTTTTTTTTGCATTCCTGAATCCGGCAATCGCCAGAATGACCAGAATCAGAATTACAATCCAGTCTGCAAAATTCATACCCTTCCTCCTCGCCTGCATACAGTCGTATGGATTACTCGCCGCAGAAACTGTGCTTGCTCCTGCCGTAAGACATACCTTCTGGCGGGCTTGGACATCGAAAGCCAGATCTGGGCGTTTTCTTTAAAAATCACTTTTTCGTTTGAAGTTCTCATCCATATATATACTGTCACGACGTGTCTCCCTCGGTTGGATGCCCGGGCGGGAGCGGCTGTTGCATAAAATCTCTTTCCTTCATTATTTCAGAATCGGTTTTTCGAAAACAGTTTTTAAAAATGTAAGAGTTTTCTGAAAAATAATTTGTACATTGTTTTTATTATCATTTCCGCATGTTTTATTGCTTTATAAAGGACTTAAAATCACAAAGAGAAGATATATTTTCACAAAGACCGTGCTCCTGGCAGATGGTAAGCTTAAACTGGAAAGCGCTTTCTCCACGAAGAAGCATTTGGTCTGCCGGGCACGCATTTGCCGGGTCTTCTTCCTTCGGGCAAATGAGAAAGCACACTCCCCTCTGACTGAGAAAAAAGGAATGATGCTTATGAAATTTTCGAAACGCTGTACCGCCTGGATGCTTGCGGCGGCTTCCTCGGCCAGTCTGCTCTGCTCCCCTTTCCAGCTGCTGGCTGCGGGCGATGAAGAAACCTGGATCGGATCCGCAAATCTGAGCGATACCGAAACGGCTGCACCCGCTAAAGACGATGTACTCCCCAACGCCAACCAGTTCCGCTATCAGAAAGATGAACTGGCTGCCTTCTGCCACTTTGGACCCAATACGTTCAATGAAATTGAATGGGGCGAAAGCTACGGCAATCGCGCGCCGTCGGATATTTTCCGCCTGGACCGTGATGTCGATGCGGATAACTTTGTAAAAACGCTCAAGGACGCCGGCTTTAAAAAGCTGATCGTCACCGCGAAGCACCATGACGGCTTCTGCATCTGGAACACCGCCTATTCAACCTATAACTGCGCGACAGCCGGCTACAAAAACGGACAGGGCGATGTGCTCGCCGACCTGTCGGCTGCCTGCACGAAATACGACCTCGATATGGGTCTGTACCTCTCGCCATGGGACATTCACGATCCCAGCTACGGCTATAAGGACGCCAACGGCAATCCGACCACGGAAGAAAACGACGTCCTCGACTACAACGACTACTACAACAATCAGCTCGAAGAAATTCTGGGCAGCGATAAATATGGAAACAACGGCCACTTCGTCGAAGTGTGGATGGACGGCGCCAAAGGATCTGGCGCCAACGCGCAGGAATACGATTTTCAGCGCTGGTTTGCGACCATCCAGAAAAACGAAGGCGTGGAAGCCGGCTTTGACGCCGACTGTATGCTCTTTGGGGCGGAATCCTATACGACCGTACGCTGGATCGGCAACGAAAACGGCTACGCCGGCCAGGATACCTGGTCCAAAGTCAATGTCGACCGCGAGCACAACACGATGAGCGACAACAAGAGCGGCGGCTATTCTCTCGGTTTTGAAAACGGCAACCAGTGGGCCGTTCCGGAAGCCGACGCGCGCATTACCTCCGGCTGGTTCTGGGGCAACTCCAAGAAAACGCCAAAGAGCCTTGCCGATCTTTCCAATATGTATTTCGGCTCCGTCGGTCATGGCGCTACCCTGCTGCTGAACATTCCGTTGAACGACAAGGGCGCGCTCGATGAAGCCATTAACGCGCGCACGCTGGAATTTGGCCAGATGATCCGCGATTCCTTCGACAACAACCTGATGCAGGCCGAGGGCGTAACGTTAAAAGCCGACAATGTCCGCGGCAATTCGACCAGCTATTCTCCGGATCTGCTTGTCGATGAAGACGATCAGAGTGTCTGGTCGACCTGTGACGGTACATCATCGGGTACCCTGCTGATCGATTTTGGCGAAACCCGCGAGATGGACTGCGTCAGCCTGGAAGAAGCCATTCAGTACGGCCAGCGCATCAATCACTATGAGGTGGAATACCAGAACGCCAGCGGTGACTGGAACACGCTCGAATCCGGCGTAACCGTCGGTCCAAAACGCCTGATCCGCTCCACGCCCTTTCGTACGCAGAAACTGAAAATCACCGTTTCGACGCCCGATGGAAAAACTCCGGTTCTCAGTGAAATCGGTGCCTATAAGCTCAACGAAGACATGGAAAAAAACGGAGGCGCTCCGACCGGCATGATCGTGACGGATGTCACCAGCCCAAGCGTAACGACTACTGGCAGCTGGAACGCCGAAACCGGCATGCAGTATACGAACAACACGAACAAATGGGTCAACGCCGGCAGCGGCGCCACAATGACCTGGACGTTCACCGGAACCAAAAGCTGCATCGTCGGCACCCTCGATCCCGGACATGGAACCGCCGATGTCGAAGTAGACGGAAAGCCCGCCGTTACGATCAACATGTCCAAGTCTCCGCGTAAAGTCGGCCAGATTCTTTTTGAAACCGATACGTTAGAACCCGGCACGCACACCGTAAAAATCACGCCGAAAACGAGCGCGACTGGCATCGAAGCCTTCTATTCGATCAACAACGAAAACAAGGGCATGGTCGGCATCGAACAGGCTGCCTATACGATGGGCGAAAACGAAACGCTTCAGGTTAAGCTCGTCCGCACAGGCGGAACGGCTCCAGTCGATGTGACCTTCTCGCCAAACCCGGGTACCGCCATCCAGGATGACTTCAACACCGAACTGATTCATCAGGTGCACTTTGCGCAGGATGAAATGGAAAAGAACGTTACCGTGGTTACCCGCCGCAACACGAATAAGACCGGAAACCTGCAGTTCAGCGTTGAACTGACGAGTGCCGATCCCGACATGATTCTCGGCTTCAACTCCAAAGCCGCGATTACCATTCTCGATACCGAATCGAACTTTGAAAACTATACCGAAGCCAATCCGTTCGTCTTCCCGACCAACGGCAAGCAGGCCACGCTCGAAGCCGAACACGCCATTCTTACCAACACCGGCGCAGCGGATGAGCAGTGGAAGCTGAACGTTGCGCAGGCCGACTGGGCAAGCAACGGAAAATACGTCGACTCCTGCAACGAAAACGACTACATCGAAATTCCGTACGTGGCCGAGCAGACGGGCGACTACACCTTTACGCTTTCCTATCGTTCCGGCGCGAACGCCAACGCAATCGCCTGGTCGGAAGCTAGTGGAAAAATCGCATCCGGTTCCGTTACGGCCGGTGCGGATAGCCCAAGCGCGACCCATACGAAAACCTTTACGCTGACCGTCCTCAAACCAGGCGCCGGCGTTCTGAAAATTGCAGCTGGGCCAAACAAGGCTCCGCAGATGGATAAATTCGATATCACAGCGCCAGAGATCCTCCTCGACAAAACCGTTCTGAAAACCACAATCGACGCGATCCCGGAAGATACATCCGCGTTTGGCGAAGGCGAAGCCGTGCAGGCACTGAATGCCCAGCTGACCAGCGCTGAAGCCGTATTTGATAATCCGAACAGTCAGGAAGAAATTAATCAGGCCGCCAAAGCACTCAACCAGGCATGGCTTGAAGTTCGTCTGCTTCCCGACGAAACGCTTCTTGCCTCTCTGCACTGATTTCCAGGCGATCGCCTTTCCGATCTGCCCTGCAGGAAATCCAGAGATACAAATCCCCCTTTGAACTCTTGGAAAAGCGTCCAATTCCGGGCGCTTTTCTTTCTTTCCTGCTCTCTTTTGGGCATCGGCGGCACTCGCCTTTTTTAAGCATTCGTCTTAAAAATTGGTTTGACGAACCGCCAAAAACCATAGAAGATGAATAGGAAATGTAAGCGTTTGTATGAAAATACAGTTTGTTTCCCCGCACAAGCGGCTTCTTTTCGGGCAAAAAAGAAAGTCTCTTCTCCCCAGCTTGACACGGTTCACATTCGGGCCTACATATCCATAGTTTCAAGGAAAAACCGTTCACGCTCAATGAACATTCAGATGCTGCACTGGCTTTTCTGCTTTTTCAAGAGTCAGTCTAGCCTGCCAAAATACAGACGCTGCGCAAATCAGCGTAAACGATCGTCGGCTGTATCCAGCCGGCAAAAAAGAGAAAAAAATGAAAAAAGCAGGCTGTTTTTTTGCCTGCAAAGAAAAGAAAGGAAAAACTTATGAAACGACCAGGACGCCTGATGCTTTCGCTCGGGTTATTGAGCTCTGTAGCCGCCAGTACGGTGCTGCCGTTAAGTGAAAGCCTGATCCTCCCGCTTTACGCCAACGACAGCGATGAAGCGCAGGTCATTCACGCTTCCGATTTTGGTGCGGATCCAACCGGTACGAAAGACTCGACGCAGGCGATTCAAAAAGCACTTGCCGCCGCAAAAGAACTGCGGGAAACGTCCGGAAAGCCGGTTACGGTTTCCTTTGAAAAGGGCGAATACCAGATTTACAGGGACTTTGCGGCGACACGTGAAATTCACACGTCCAATACGAGTTCCACCGACTATCCGACCAAGACAATCGGCATTCTCATTGAAGATCAGCAGGATCTGACTCTCGAGGGCAACGGATCGCTTTTCATGATGCACGGCAACATGATGGCTCTTGCGGTCACTCATTCCAAAAACATTACCCTGCATGACTTCTCCTGGGATTTTGCGGTACCAACCACATCCGAAATGACCGTTTCGCGCATGTACAGCGAAAACGGCAAGGATGTCACGGAATTTTACGTTCCCAAGTGCTTCCCGTATCAGATCGACGGAACCACGTTCCGCTGGACGAGAG
>NZ_JBKXLD010000024.1:0-23982 GCF_047010065.1 Allobaculum sp. | reverse complement strand
GAGCGCCGGCGCGGCTTTTTTCAGGTCGCCTTCATCGAGGCTGGCCACGGCATCTTCGAGCGCATTGGAAATGGCGTCGAGCTTGTCGTCTACGCCAAGGTAGGACGCGTCAATGCGTTCTTCTTCCATCCTGGCCACAGCCGTCTTGACTTCTTCAATCGCCTGCGGCAGTTCGGTTTTGGCCCGGCTATACAGGGACGGATACACTTTTGCGATTTCTTCAAACTCATCGCATTCGTTCTGAATTTTGTCGCAGTCTTCGCGGACTTCGGCAAAGCGCGCCTGGCCGAGATCTTCTTCAAGCTTCTGCAAAGACGTCTCCATGGAACTGATCATCTTATCCATGTAGGCGGTGCCGCTGAAGAAGCTGTCGCGTTTTTCGGCATAGTCCTTTTTCAGCTTGTCGGCGCGTTCAATAATGCGGGAGGCATTTTTGCGGACTTCGTCTTCGCGGGAAATGACGCGGTCCAGCGATTCTTCCACGATGCGGATTCTTTCTTCCGTATCGTCGAGAACGGTTTCGACTTCGTCCATCGCGCGGGCGGCTTTCTTATATTTATGACGGGTAAAGTATTCCGTCGCGCGGTTGTACAGATCTTCCGTGGCTTCGATCGACTGCAGACAGATCTTGTATTTCGGCTTGATCGACTTGAACCGGTCCGCAAGATCTTCGTTGTTTTCGGCAAACTGTCTGGCCTTGCGGTATTTGAATTCGAGATTGTTGTCGAGCATGTCGTTGACATCCGCTTCCAGGTCGTGCAGACGGCGGGAAACGCGTCTTTTCTTCATGGAGCGGGAAATGATGCCAACGATGATCAGAATAACAATCGCAATTCCTATATAAATCATGACCTCAATCGGAACGTGTCTGGTCACATACGTGTACATATTCAGGCACCAGTCCCGGACTTGGGTCCAGAGATTTTCCATATATAATCCTCCTGACATTCGGCTTTATAGTATAACAGACAACGCACACAAAACCACGCGGGCTTGGCCTGCCTGGACTATGGGCGTTCTTCAACAGTTTCTATTGTGTCACAAAAAGCCGCGTTCCGTCTTCGGGATCTCTTCAATTTTGAGCAGGATTTTTTCTGCGGCTTTTCCCTCTACAATATTATTGCCCGCTGCGTACTGGATCTGGACAGTCCTGAAGCGTCACTTCCGGCTTAGGTTTGCGAAAAAAGGCGATGTCCGATCGGTTGTCATCTGGAAGGTTTGCTGATATAGTGGTTTGGCATGATTCAAACAGCATACAAATGCGTGAGTCAGGCGCCTGAGCTTAAGAGATGCGAGTAACAGCCAGCTGTTCTGAAGAAAACATCGTCCCAGGCACCCCTTACGAAGATTTGTATCCTGGTATTGTTTTTTTGCGAAGACAATAGGAGGAAAAACTAAATGTCCAGAATGACAGGTTCTACCTGGAAAGTTTCCCGCCGCCTGAGCTTCTCCATTTCGGAAACAGGCAAGGAACTCGCCAGACGTCCTTATGCTCCCGGCCAGCATGGAAAAACGCGCCGAATCAAACTCACTAACTACGGTATCCAGAAACAGGAAAAACAGAGAATCCGTAACGTTTATCAGCTCTCTGAAAAACAGTTCGCCAACCTCTACTTCAAGGCAAGCCGCATGGGCGGTTCTGCCGGTGAAAACTTCCTGGTTCTCCTCGAAAGCCGTCTCGACAACCTCGTATACCGCATGGGCTTCGCTCGCACACGCCGCGCTGCCCGTCAGCTCGTCAACCACGGTCACATCCTGGTAGACGGAAAGAAAGTGGATATCCCATCCTTCTCCGTTCGCCCGGGTTCCGTAATCGAAGTTGCTGAAAAAGACAAAAACAAACCGTTCATTGTTGATGCTCTTGCAGCTGCTCCAGCTGCCGTTGACTTCGTTGAAGTGGACAAAGATCAGAAAAAAGGCAAATACCTCCGCACTCCGGAACGTGCCGAACTGTTCAAAGACCAGCCAATCAACGAACTGCTCGTTGTTGAGTACTACAACCGCAAATCCTAATAGATTTCAAAGTAAGTCTCATGAGTTTAAAAAGCCGAAGATTCGTCTTCGGCTTTTTCTTTTTGGGTGCATTTTCAAAAAATAAGGTCCGCTCTGCCGGCACAATTGTGTCGCAAAGCGGACCATTTTCTGTCGATCCACCTGTTGAACGGACGAAACCCGACTGAACGGACTCGGTGATCCGGCATGCCCTGCAGCGGTGTATCTCTGCGGCCATGCAGCCATGCAGGCGTACATCCGTACAGTCCGGCAGGCCGCCATTCTTTTCTTTCAGCTACCCCTGCCCAGCTCAGACAAATCTGAAATCCGCTGGACATATTCGTCTAGAGGTATTTGCCGGACATATTTACTGGATGTATGTCCCTGGCTTATTTACTTCCCTTTCGTGTGCGCTTTCTCTTTCTGGCTTTGGCCGCTGCGACATTTTCCAGACGCTCAACGACCCGATCGACCTGCGCTCTGGCTTCTGTGATCCACAACTCCGCCGACTGGTTCTGCAGCTGAGCCAGTTGATCGCTTTGCGTTTTCCAAAGTTCGAGCGCGTCATCATACGCGCCTTCTTCTATACAGGCAATCAGATATACCGTAAGGGCAAAATACAGGGAATCAAAACGTTCTTTCGTCCAGCCCCAGACGGCATAGCCCTGTTCCAGCAACGCGATCCATCGTTTACAAAGCGGCTTTCTCTGCGCGGGCAGTTCGTTCCAGTGTTCGAGCAGCATTGCTTCGGCCAGACTGGCGAAGGCTTCGCAAAGCCGCCAGTTCGCTGCGGCTTCGGACTCGAGAAAGCTCTCGGCCATACAGTCGATCGCAATGGCGCCCTGCCAGTACAGCCGGTCGGATTCGCTTCGCGCTGCCAGCTCCTCCACGTTATGAAACCGTCGTCTCCAGATGTCGGACTGGACCGCTTCCTCGGGCGGAAGCCACATCTTTTCATAATCTGCCCGCCGGGGATGCACCGCAAAGAACCGGCGGATATAGCGGTCTTCTACCGTTTTCTTTTTCCAGCCGATCGTCAGGCGGTATTCCGTATTCTTACCGGATGCGGCCGCCTCCAGAATCTGCAGTGGCACCTTCTCTTCCAGTACCGGGTTTTCTTCCTGTTCAAAACGAATGCCCATAGCTGCTCCCTGAGCGATTTCCCATTTCTAAACCGTTCGCAAAACCGTTTTCTTTTCGCTCAGTCGTTTATACGGTTCTCCTGCACGCTTAAGCTTCTCGATCCGGATTTTTTTCGTATTCTTCGCCTTCTGCCGGCAAGTCGGGAAGAGGGACTTCCCTTTCGGTTTCCGATTTTGCGGATACGCTTTCGAGCAGATCGCCATAGCGCATTTCCGTCATCCCGCTTTTAAAGGGAATCGGACTGTCTTCATCCGCAATGAGCTGTACGCAAAGCTTGCCGTCGCGGATGCACAGATTGATTTCTTCGAGATCCTCAATCTGCTCTTCATCAAGCGGACAGTAAATCAAGCCGATCTCTTCGTCTTCGTATTCCACAATGGCCTGGTTATGACCCAGAGGGGTGATTTCGAGATCTTCCAGCAAAATTTGATCAAATGACTTCAGGGGAAAATAAAGCGACCGCGCTTCGAGTTCCTGTTCTTCCTGCCGCAGCTCCTCCTGCTCTTTTTCCTGCTGGCGAGCGCGCACTTCGCCAAGTTTATCCAGTAATCCCATACTCTTTTCCTTTCCTAAAATTCTCAGATCCCCTTTGTTTTACTGGAAACAAGCTTGTTGCCTGTCGATCGATGTTTCGCCCGTTCGATCGGCTGACTCTGCCGGCTGTTTCCGTTTTTCTTGCGAATAAACGATCTTTCGTTTTCCGCACGCCCCTTAAACGAGCAGATCCGTTTTCTGGCTCCGCCCTGTTTTTCCTATTGTACCTGTCCAGTGTAGACTCGGCCAGAACGGCAAAACGATCCGTCCTGGAAGAGGGGCGGATCGTTTTGGACTGTGTATGGGCGGTATCAGTGTATGTATTCAATCTTTTCGGCGATCAGGGTGACGTTCGAAACGGTTCGTCCGTCTTTTTGAAGCGGTCTGGACTGAATGCGGCCCTTCGCGGTAATCCAGGCGTTCAGGCGGGCACAGCTGGCTAGCGTTTCGGCTGCCCCGCGCCACACTTCCAGACTCATCAGATCGCTTTCAAACTCGCCTTTGGAATTGGCGAACGGGCGTTCGACCTCGATCAGAACGCTGCACGTTTTCCAGCCTTGCGGATTGGTTTTCAATTCTGGAATCGAAGCGATTTTGCCTGCCAGACAGAACTGATTCATGTCTTTCCTCCTTTCCTTCTCTCTTCTCTTTCGGATAAAGCTCTGCTGAAAACACGCTCAGTATAGAAAGAAAGGCAGAATCGCTCAAATCGCCTATTTCATGACAATCGAAGAAAAAGCGGCCATTCTCATGCATTTGATTGATGAGAATGACCGCTTTTTAAATGAATATCATGTTTTCGGCGCATTTGATCCATTCCGGATCCAATCGTCAGTCTGTCGATTGGATCCGGTTCAAGGCTCGTCTCGAAATAGGGATCCCAGCCGTTTACGCCACTAAGCCTTCAGAGGGTTCTTCGTCCAGGAAGTCTTCCTCCTTGCTGATCGGCTGCACGAACGTTTCGCTCGTATGGCTGAAATCGAGCGAAGCGATGTAGGCGTTGAGATCGTCCAGAGTAATGGAGTTGAGGATGTCGAGGTCTTCAAACGGATCCCCCAGACCGAAGCCGTAGCGAACGGTTGCGGACGCCAGACCGTCAAAGTTGTCGTACATGCGAATGGCGCTTGCTTTGTCCCGGATCAGAACGGATTCGAAAATTTCCTGGGAGAGCGGCTGCTTCTTGTTGAGAATTTCACTCATCGTCCAGCAAAATTCTTCCGGTCGATCGCTCTGCGCGTAAATCAGAATGTAGGCGTGATCGTCATCAAGATCCGCTTCGGCACCGAAGATCGATCCGATGATTTTCTGATCGATCCAGTTCTGGCATTCCGGATTCAGCGTGGAAAAGCGTCCGTTCAGCCACAGGTTCAGCATGTAGTCCTTGCGAATCTGATCGCGGGTATCGCCCGTGAGCGGCTTCATCTTGACGCCCAGGCAGACGTAGGTCAGATCCACGTCCATCGGGATGATGGCCTTGCGCCGGCACATGTCTTCCGGCTCTTCAGGGAGCACTTTTCTGGAAGGAACCGCCAGCTTCGCCGGGTATTCCTTTTCCTTGTTTTCGATCCAGTCCATAAGCGGGTCGAGATCGTGACCGGTCACGCCGACCAGAACGAGATTGGACGGGTCGTACCAGGTCTCGTAAAACGCCTTCAGATCTTCCGGTTTCATGTTCTGAATGTCTTCCGGGCGGCCGAGAATTTCCTCGCGCATCGGATGATTGACGTACAGCGAGGAAAAGGTTTCCCGCAGCAGGCGCATTTCCGGCTCCTGCTCGTACTGCGAGTACTCGGAAAGGATAATTCCCTTTTCCTTATTGACGCTCGCTTCATCGATGTCGAGCGTCTGAACAAAATCGATCAGGATATCGAGGGGCGGAATCGGATCGTCGTTGGTCCAGATGTAGTAGCACGTTTCGTTATAGGACGTGTAGGCGTTGCTTTTGGCCTGTACGGCGGCGAGATCGTACGTCACGTCTTTTCCGTTCAGGCGGAACATCTGGTGTTCCAGAAAGTGGGCACAGCCCTGCGGATGATCGATCCGCTCGCCGTTGAGATCATCGCTCAGATTTGTACTTCCCGCGGGAATGCCGATCATGAAGAGCGAACGGGCGTAATCGGGTTTATGAATGAGAATGACTTTCATGCCGTTGGCAAGCGTCTTCTCTTTTCGTTCCATGTTAAGCGGCATACTGCTCCTTTCCCTGCGGTCCTTTCGCTTCGGCCTGCATGACCGAAGACGTTACCGCGAGTTTCAGCTTGCCGGCTGCGTGGGCTACATCGTCAAGGGTAACGGCACGGACGCTTTCGATCACATCGCCGATATCGCCGGTGCGGTGCAGAATCTGGTTCAGGAATTCCTGTTCAATCATGCGCGCGGCACTATCCGACTGGCCCTTAAGGCTGTCGATCATTTCGGCTTTGACCATTTCAAAAGTCGCCGGATCCACTTCCTTGTTTTTCACCTGCTCCAGAATGTGACGGACGAGCTCTTCGACTTTAGGCATCGCGCTGCGCGCCGCGCCGGTCGTGATGAGCAGCAGGCCGGAAAAGCGAACGAGCGATGTGCTGATCGAATAGCACAGGCTGTTTTTCTCGCGCACTTCTTCAAACAGAAGCGATACGGAGCTTCCGCCTAAAAGCGAGTCGAGAACAAGAAGCGCATAGTAGTCGTCATCGTCGGGAAGAATGTCCGTCGTGTACACCTGACAGAGGGCGCTCTGCGCGATTTCCCGCTCTTCGCTGACGCGAACAGGTGTTGGAAACGCTTCAACTTTTTCCCACGTTGTGAAAATGTCCTGCGAGTCGATGGATCTGTCGATATGGCGGCTGAATTCTTCCGAGAACGTACCGCAGCTGATCATTTCGCAGGGCGTCTTCATCAGTCTGGAGTACAGGCTGCGAATGTCTTCGAGGGTGACGCGGTCAATGTCTTCGATGGCGCCGCGGATCGGGATCGATACGGATTCGTAGTCCGTAAACGCCTGAAACGCCATTTCCAGCGAGCGCAGATCCGGCTGCTGGGCCATGGAGCTCAGGTTGAGACGCAGCAGATACTTGGCCTCGTCTAATACCGGCTGGGTAAGCAGCGGATGAAACAGGTACTGGTCGAACAGATCGATCAGTAAAGCGGTATAGCTTTTTTCGCCGATCAGATTTTCCCGCAAAAAGCGCATGCCATATTCGATGCGCAAATAGTTGCCGTAGGCGCAGAGGCTGTATGCACAGCGGGTGCCGTACGCCATCGCACTGGCTCTGCCGGCGGCTTCGCGGCTGCTGTATTTCTCAGTACTTCGACTGAGCATGGCATTGAGCAGATTCCAGGCTGTGATGTCTTTTCGCTCAAGAGGAACAAACCAGCGAACGCTCAGTGAAGTTTCAGTAAATTTTTCGGTTTTGATTTGTTTCATAAATGTTCTTTCGTTTCTCTAGTTTACCGTTCGAGAACCGGCTTTCTGGATCCAAAGACGGGATTCTTTTCCAGAAGAACCGCTCTCAAAACGAGCGCGTGAGTATCGAGTTTGCCTAAAAGATAAGGGGCAGTACCATTTTTGAAATCTTTAAAAACGGCTTTTCTTTCGATAGATCACCGCTAACACATTACCAAAGTTTGGAAATCCCGGGGAAATGAGCTCCTGATTCGGAAAGTCCAAAGATAGCAAAGAATAGACATTATACAATTAAGATTGTTTTAGTGCCATAAATATAGTTCGCCTATATTTTTGCGTTTCAAGTGAATACGGTGTTTACGCAGTCTGATCGTCTGGCGATGTTGTCTGACCGAAGCTTTTTTCTTTTTTGCGCTTCCTTATTCCTGTGCGATTCATATGCGCTGATAAATCTGCAGGGTATCCTGTTCCCTCCTCGTTTTGCGCACCCGTTCTGAAAATCCTTCTCCTTCGACCTGGCCCTTTCTGCAAGCGGTTTCACTCAAAAAGACGATACAAAAAGCCGGAATGAGCCTTTTTTCAAAACGCAGAAGGTTCATATCCGGCTAAGAATCGCTCTGTACGGGGATTTTCTATCCCGGCAGAACAGGAATAGGATTTTATGCTTTTGCGGCTTAGAAGCCATGAAAAAAAGCCGCCAGCGAATTGCTGACAGCTTGAAGTTCATTTCTAGCGTACGTGAATGTAGCCAATCAGTACGGAAGTGCAGTTTACAGAGAAGAGAACGGTTGTGTTGCCGTTGAATCCGCCGTGTACTGCCATGCCGTTACCGGCATAAATTGCAACGTGTCCGCTGTAGATGATGATATCACCTGGAACAGGGTTGCTTGTCCAGTCACCGAGTACTGCGTAATCCTGAGGCCATCCGTGGAAGTTAATGCCGGCTGCCGCAAGAGAGTTGGTAACGAGCATCGTGCAGTCCTGGAATACGCCAAGCTGGCTCATGGCTGCCTGATAGATGGTGTTGGCCTTATCATAGGAAGGCGCTGGATCTGGTGTGGGTTCTACTGGAGCTGGATCCGGCTGCGGAGTCGGAGTTGGATCCGGGGTAACGATTGGATCGGAATAATCCGGCTGAGTATCAACAGGGGTCACAACGCCAGGTTCTTCGACAACGTCGCTAGGATCTGGTGCAGGTACTGTCGGCTCTGTTGTATCCAGAATTTCCGTATTGTCGGTTACAGGCGTATCTACCGGTGCTTCTGGTTCTACAGGAATCAGAGTTGCGACACCGTTTTCGTCTACGTTGTAGCCGTCGATTGTGGTGCTGGTCATCAGGGAACCGTCTGCGTTGAACGCGTAAGTGGTTCCGTCAACATCCTTCAGTGTATCGGTGTTAAGAACGCCGTTTTCGTTATAGTAGTAACGTCCGCCGTTTTCATCGCGCCAGCCAGTCTTTACAAGACCCTGGTCGTCGGAATAATAAACCGCTCCGTCAGCCTGAATCTCACCGATTACGGTACGTCCATTTTCGTCAAAATAGTAACGTCCGCCATCGAGATCCTTCCAGGAATTTTTTACAGCCTGTCCGTTTTCATCCAGGTAAAATTTTCCAGTTGCGTCGTTAACCCAAGTGGAAGCTACCGGGAATCCTTTTTCGTTGCTGTAGGTACCGTCTTCGTTCCAGCCGGCTGCAAGAGCACCACTCTGCTGGAAGTTATAGGTCATACCCTGGATTTCTGATTTGCCGGTTACGGCCTGACCGTTATTATCAAAGTAATAAGTTTCGTTATTGATATTCTGCCAGCCGCGCTGCATTTCTCCGTTCTGATCGAAATAGTATGTTGCGCCGTCGATTACCGTGAGACCTTTCGCTCTCTGGTGATCGTCAAATACATAATAACTTACTTCTCCATTGGAATGCCAGCCAGGCTGGACTTCGTAAGCATGAACGGTAGAAAGAATGGGGCCGGAAGCACAAAGACATAAGGCAACTGCCAAAAGTTTACTGTGTTTTTCAACAAAATTCATTTCTATCTCACCTCTTTTTCGAACATCCATACCTTAGCACGACTTATTTTGAGACGCAAAATTCCCCAAAAAATATCTTCGGAATTTCTTAAGAATTTCTAACGTGGTTTTTTCCTGAGGCCCTTTAAGTAAAGGACCTCAAAATAGTTTGTGGGAATTCGTGTGATAATTCATGAAATTTTGAAAGCAATTCGCACACTTCTCTATTCCATTTAGAACAACATAAATGATGTTTCTTTTTCAGAAGAAAATCGGATATCCAATATGTATGATTTCGTCAACCATAACGATTCATAAACGGCTTTTTCCCCGATTTTGACCCAATTGGGCCGTTTAAGGGACGTTCAAGGACAGACAAATACCCGAGTATGTCGGTTTTTGGACGATAAATTGGCTGGCCGCTATGAGCCAGAATCGCAAAATGGATGATTTTCCTCTTCTTTTCGGGGAGTTTGGCACCCTCATCCGGTCCGGTAAATTCTTAACGGCTGTTAACTTTTAAAGCCGGCCCTGTTTCCTTTCTTTTCGGCCTGCATACGGCAAGAGCTGCCTTTGTTCAGCCTTCAACCGATCCGTCAGACCATGGATCGAAAAGCCGTCCGCTCTTTCTATCGCTCTTTCTATATAGAAACGAAAGAGAAAGCCTCTCCATGCGCCTCGCGCATTCCTAGCCCAGGATGTCCGGATGCCTGCAGACTCATCCCTGTACGCTTACTTCCTGCTCAGGCCCACACGTCTTTATTCTCTTCTTGGCAAACTCGTCTTCGTCAGGTGCTCAGTCGAGCGGCTGGATCCGGATCTTTCTGTATTTCTGTCTTCTCCTCCTGTATTCCCTACTTCCTGTATTCCCTATATAAGGAAAGGACCGGTTCGAAATGCGCCAGGCAGCGGGCTGTTTTCGGGTTTATTTGCGTCCAGAAAGGTATCGGATTGAACACGCCTCAGGATTAAGAAAGCCTATAGATTTTTATCCCTTTATATATTTTTATCCCTTTATATATAGAAAGGCATTGGAAAAAAGCGTCTCGTTTTATAAGCGAATAGCAACGGAATAACATAAAGACTTTGAGCGGAGGTCCATCAAAAAAAGCCGTCTGAACCAGGACAGGAAGGTTTCGCTTCATGTCTATTGTTCAGACAGCCATATGTGTTTTCTGTGAGCGGGTCGCAAAGGGTCATACAAGGTTTCTGCCGGGCGTGCAGTTCTGCCAGCAAACAGGAGAGGATGTTCTAGTCCTGTACAGGCGGCTGATAGTTTTCCAGAAAATCTTCGCCTTTGAGCTGCTCCGAAAAGGAGAGATTTGGATAATTTTGCTGGCGAAGCGCCTCATACACCATGATCGCCGTGCAGTTGCCCAGGTTGAGACTGCGCGCGTTGGGCACCATCGGCAGGCGCATGCACCTCTCGATATTGCGCTTGAGAATGGCTTTATCCACTCCCGTGCTTTCCTTGCCTAAAACAAAATAGACATCTTCATCCGGGTTGGAGAAGTCAAAGGAAGAAGGCGGCTGCTTGCCGTAACGGGTCAGAAAGAAGCAGCGCTCCTCGGGGTTTTTCGAAGCAAAATCGTCCCAGTTTTTATAAATGCGGATGTCCGCATCCTTTATATAATCCATACCTGCCCGCCGCAGATACTTGTCTTCAAACGTGAAGCCAAGCGGTTCGATCAGGTGCAGAACCGATCCCGTGGCCATACAGGTTCTTATTATGTTGCCAGTATTTGCCGGTATTTCGGGCTCATAAAGTACAACGTTAATCATTATTTGCACCTGACTTTTTCTTCCAGTCTTTCATGATCTGCTCCAGAGCATTGTGCCGGTGACTGGCCGCGTTTTTCTTTTCCGGAGCAACGTTGGCGCTCGTCGTGCCAAATGGCGGATAGTAGAAAATCGGATCGTAGCCAAAGCCGTGTTCGCCTTCGATGCGATCATGAATCCGTCCTTCCATTACGCCGCGGTAGACGTGTTCGGTACCGTCCTCTTCGATCCAGGCGATGGCGCAGACGAAGCGGGCGGATCTTTCGTCGCCTTTTTTATCGGCAATCTCATCCAGAATCGCCTGATTCTTAATGTCGTAGCTGGTGTCTTCTCCCATGAAGCGGGCGGAATAAATGCCGGGGGCTCCGTTCAGGGCATCCACTTCCAGACCGGAGTCGTCCGAAAAGACGGAAGCCTTGACCAGCTTATGCAGAGCACGGGCTTTAATGAGCGCGTTTTCTTCAAAGGTTTTTCCGTCTTCTACAATTTCCGGTTCCTTCTCAAGATCTTTCAGGGTGCGAATCTGCACGTCCTTTCCGAGCATCTGCCCAAATTCTTCGGCTTTATGCGCGTTGCCGGTCGCAATCCAGACCGTTTTCATTGAGATTCCTTCTTTCCATATCGGTTTACCAAAGATTCAGTCGGCTTAATCTGAACCACGCATTTTGAGCTCGTATTCAGGATTCGCTGGCGGCTCTGCAAAAGCCGATGTTTCTCGTTTTCCGGGGGTATATTGCCGTTTTTGGATAGGCATCGGTCATTTTCGACACACTAACGGCGTTTTACGGCAAAATCAAGCTTCTACTTTCAGTGTACTGAGCGTTGTAAGCCCTTTTTCTTTCGGAAAGCAGCTGTCGATCGGCTTCGATTTTTTCTCTGGTAAAGCGGGACTGTCGTCCTGTTTTCGCTTTTACGTTTGCGGATTTCAAAAAGAGTCTATCAAAACGGCGGACATCTTCCTATTTAGAGTACTGCACATCCGGAAGAATCCAGAATTCGGACCGGAAGACGAACGCTTTTGATTTTGAAAACAGCGCCGCGAAAAAAAAGAAGACAGCTTTTGCGGCTGTCTTCTTCTCATTTTACTGGATCTTGAATCCGTCGCCGGTTCAGTTTTGCCACAGTTCCTTTTGCAAAACGGGTGCGGGCGTATTGAAATACGGCGAATGTTCAATGTTTTCGAAAATGAGAAATAACATGTACTGCTCAAACGTAAGGCCTAAAGACTGGGCTTTATCTTTCAGAAACTGTACATGTGCCTGTTCTTCGTTCATGACATGGCCCTCCACAAGCTCAGTGTAGGCAAAGCCTGAGGAAGGAAAAAGTCCAATGCCTGAACAAAGAAAGGACTGGCATTTTTATTTCTCAATCGTGTCTTACTTTACAAGCAGACCTTCCGGCAGTTTCATGCCAAAGACGTCGAGGAATTTGGTGATGTCTTCTTCTACATCAGCGGCTTTTTCAAAGTGGATGTTCTGCTGTGCCCAGGTCTTGGCTGCGAGTTTCGCATTTGGAACACCGAGTTTATCCGGTGTGAGCAGATCGACATCTTCTTCGATCTTGGCTTCGTCTGCCGTTTTCAGATAGTCAGCCATTTTGTCGATGGCATTCTGGTAATCTTTGGCGTGATCTTTCTTCACGAACAGAGCGGCCTGCGGATAGCCTTTCTGGCTGGTTTCGTGTTTTTCCTGCCAGAGCTGCTGCAGATCGGCCTGTACTTTCAGTTCGGTACCGTTTTCCTTGGCTTTGGCTACAGCACCAGCGGCTGCAGGCTGTGCAAGCAGAGCGGCATCCACTTTTCCGGAAACCAGAGCGGTAGACGCTTCGGCTACCGACGGATAGTATTCGCTGGTCGCCTGCAGATCCGGATAGACTTCATCAAAGACAAGTCCAGGAACAGCGCCTTCGCCAAACAGAGCGATTTTCTTATCCGGCGCATTCCAGGTTTCATCGGCGCTGACTACATACAGGTTGCCCCAGGTCAGAACGCCTTCAAGCTGATAGGCTTCAGCTTCTTTCCAGGTTTTTACACCCAGGTTGATTGGAGCGACGATCATATCGTAGTCGCCCTCTTTCTTGGACAGTTCGCTGACCAGCAGATCCTGGCCTTCAACATATTCCACATCCGCGTCATCGACTTCGAGGCCAAGTGTAGCCAGAGCCGGTGCACCCTGCGGGCAGAGTACTTTCAAAGGTTCAGCAAGAGCCGTTTCCGATCCTTTGGACGATGTGGAAGATGCTTCGCTGCTGGATGCAGCAGGAGCTGGTGAGCTGCAGGCAGCCAGGCCGAGTGCGAGCAGTCCGCACAGGGCGGGTTTTAATCGATGGTAAAGAGACATTTGTCGTCAACCTCCTTCTTAAAGCGATCAAGAGCCTCATTGAGCGTCAGAGTTACCGCGTCCTTGCTTCCGGATTTACGGATGGTTACCGTTCCGGCTTCCATATCGCGGTCGCCGACAACAAGCTGATACGGAATTTTCTTCATCTGGGCTTCACGAATGCGGTAGCCGAGTTTCTCATTGCGATCATCGACGCTGACACGCATGCCGAGTTTTTCGAGGGCATCTGCCACTTCTCTGGCGTACGCCGCATGTTTTTCCTGATGAACCGGAATGACAACGAACTGTTTCGGGGCCAGCCACAGCGGGAAGTGACCGCCGAAGTGCTCAATCAGAATACCGATAAAGCGTTCGATGGATCCATAAATTACACGGTGCAGCATGAGCGGTGTTTTTCTCGAGCCGTCCGCATCTACGTAAGTGCATTCAAAACGTTCTGGCAGGTTCATGTCGAGCTGGATCGTTCCGCACTGCCAGTCACGGCCGAGGGAATCCTTGATATGGATATCCAGTTTCGGTCCGTAGAAGGCGCCGTCGCCCGGGTTTACGGTGTAGTCCTTGCCGGCTTTGACGCAGGCATCCGCGAGGGCTTTTTCGGATTTATCCCAGATTTCGATGGTTCCGATGTAGTCCTTTTCCGGACGAGTGGACAGTTCGATCGTGTACGGCAGACCGAATACGCCGTAAATCTGGTCGATCAGATCCAGAACGCCCTTAACTTCGGATTCGATCTGATCCGGAGTTACGAAAATATGCGCATCATCCTGGGTAAACGTACGAACGCGGAACAGACCGTTCAGCGCGCCGGACGCTTCGTGGCGGTGAACCTGACCCAGTTCGCCGATTCGCAGCGGCAGATCCTTGTAGGAGTGCAGGTCGTTGTTATAGACGAGCAGCGCACCCGGGCAATTCATAGGCTTGATGGCAAAATCGCGGTCGTCCACTTTGGATGTGTACATGTTGTTCTTGTAGTGATCCCAGTGGCCGGAGCGTTCCCAAAGTTCACGGGACATCATGATTGGTGTCTTGATGAACTTGTAGCCGTTTTTGGCATGAATGTCGTACCAGTAGTTTTCAAGCAGATTCCGCAGAATCATACCATCCGGCAGGAAAATCGGCATACCTGGTGCATATTCCGAAACCGTAAACAGGTTCATTTCACGGCCAAGTTTCTTGTGGTCGCGTTTTTTCGCTTCTTCGAGCGCTGCCAGATAGTCGTCGAGCTGTTCCTTGGTATCAAAGGCAATACCGTAAACACGCTGAAGCATTTTGTTGTTCTTGTCGCCTTTCCAGTAGGCGCCGGAGTGCTTGAGCAGTTTTACGTTTTTCAGTTCTTTCACGGAATCCACGTGCGGTCCGCGGCAGAGGTCGGTAAATTCACCCTGCGAATAGACGGTGATGTTTCCGTCTTCGAGTCCGTCGATCAGATCTTCCTTGTACAGATCGTCCGCGAACATTTCACGGGCTTCTTCCTTGGACACTTCGCGGCGAACAATGCGCTTGCCGTCCTTGGCGATCTTCTTCATTTCCTTTTCGATTTTGACGAGGTCTTCATCGGTCAGACTGACATCGCCAAGATCCATATCGTAGTAGAAGCCATCGCTGATGACCGGTCCAACCCAGAACTTTGCCTGAGGATACAGACGTTTCACTGCCTGCGCCATCAGATGGGCTGCAGAATGGTTCAGCGTAGAAAGATGTTCATCTTCAAGAATGTTGATGAGTTCCATAACAGTTTCTGTCCTTTCTTGCGAGTGTGATTTCATGCCTGTCGAATCTGTTCCGCTCTCCGACAGACGCTTTGCCTTTTGGGCATAAAAAAACGGCAGGAATCCATAAGGACGCCTGCCGTGCGCGGTACCACCTTAGTTCAGACTGCTTCTTTCTTCCAGCAATGAAATGCGTTCGATCTTCATGTCGAACAAGAATCCGATCGTTTGAATTCGATATCCAGCGGATCGGGTGGAACAGGAAGAACCATTGACGAAACAGCCAGCTCTTGACGCCTTAACGCGGACGAACGGCACACCTTTTCAGGGGCGATTCCAAGGGAGTAATCTTCCGGTTCTTCAAAGAGCTCGCATCGACCGCTCTTCTTTCTGGATCCAAATCTCGGAAAACCATGTCCTTTTCAGCATCGTTGCCCTGATTATAAGGCGCTCTGTGAACTTCTGTCAAAACGATGCCCGCACCATGCAGACTTTCCCAGAGCTTTTGTGCGAACCGGCAAAAGATAGAAAGCGGCTTCTACTTTGCCGGTCTGAATGCACCTTATCGGCGGCGAAAGCGGCGGGTCAGAACAGGAACCGCACAGAGGACTGCCGCCAGCGTTGCCGCTGCCGCAAACAGCCATTCCGCCGGAAAACCTGGCATCGTCAAGCCGTCTGGAAAGAGCAGGATTTCGATCGCCGACTGCACATGGGCGATCAGAACCAGGATCGAAAAGCCGAAGACTACAGCCAGCGCAGCGATGCCGGCTTCGAGCAGAGCGATTTTCTTTCCGGATTTTTCGATGGTACCCGTAAGCAAAGAAGATTTGTTTTTCATAGTTGTACACCTCATCCTTCTCTTTTCGAAAAGAAACCGGCTTTCGATCGACCTTTGAGGAAGGATCGAACCGCTTTCTTTCTTTACCTGCATTTTACCGGCCGTAAACGAGGCCCTTTGGGATGGGGTGAATTTGGCAGAAATCGTTTAGCGCTTTGCTTCTTTCAGTTTCTTTCGCAGGGCACGAAGCTTCTCCTTGTCGTCATTGGAAATGCGCAGGCTTTCCACGCACTTGGCGATCGCCCGCAAACGAACATCCCGAGAAATCGCTGGATCCTCCAGAATGGACCAGGCCAGATCCGGCTTGTAAATCATCACTTCACAAAGCATCCAGCCCTTTATGTCGATCAGCTGTTTCGTGTCGTTTTGCCCTTTCGCCTGCAAAGCCAGATCGACCCATTGTCTGGCATCCGGCCGTTTTGGGGCCCGCTTTAAAATCCAGAGGAGACCAAGGCGCACAGCGTATTCGTTTTCGTTTTGGAGAAAATCGCTGGCCATGCTCAGCAGATCTTCATCGCTTAAATACCGAAAGCTCAGTCCGTCCGTAATCGCCCAGGATGTGCAGGCACACAGAAAATCTTCTGCGGCGCTTCTGGCTTCCTGTGGATCTCGAAGTTCATTGAGAAGACGAACGTGCAAAAGATCTTCTTCGTAATAGAGATGCGGCTTTTCCTGAAGAAATGCTGTCTTTTGCACCGGGGTCATTTTCTTTTTAATCGCATCCAGGTCCCCGACCCGAACGCCAAGAACGCGGGACGAATCGATCGTCGGCGTCAGTGAAGCGGAAAAGGCGGCCCGTCTGGGATTGGCGTACGCTTCGATCTGCGTACGAATGGGCAGCCTTTCTCTCGTTTCATCCAGCTCTTGTACGGGATCGTGTGCCTGTTCGTATACTTGCTCGTATACATGACCGCACATTGGCTCGTGTCCTTGTTCTTTTTCTGCATGAGTTTTCATGGCCTTTCTTCCTTTCTTTTTCGCCAATTCGTAATTGGAAATCCTCATTCTCTACAATATATATATTCGTCCAGATCCGTTGGCTTTTTCGTCGGCTCTATGCGGCGCATCCAGACGCTTTTGGAACGCTTTTATCCGCTTCGAGTTTCTTGTGAACTGCCCTTTGACTGGGCTTCAATTCAGCTTCGATTCGGCCTCGATCCTGCATCTGTCATCGATCCGATTGCATTCTCTCTTCTGGATGATATCCTGAAAAAATGGATATCTTAAAACGTACCGCCGAACTTCTCGGCCTGCCTGAGCGTCAGGTTCAGGCTGCACACGATCTGCTCGAAGAAGGAGCCACCATTCCTTTTATCGCCCGCTATCGCAAGGAGCAGACCGGTTCTCTCGATGAGGACCAGCTGCGAAACATTGAACAGACCTGGAAATACCAGACCGCTCTGCAGGAGCGAAAGGAAACCGTTCTGGCCGCGCTTCAGGAAAAAAGCGTTCTGAACGACGATTTGAAAAAAGCCGTTCTCGATGCTGCAACTCAGGCGGAGCTGGAAGAAATTTATCGTCCCTACAAGGAAAAGCGCAAAACCAAAGCATCCGCCGCGATCGAAGCCGGGTTTGGTCCGATTGCGGATTCTCTGTTCGAACTCAAAACCCGTCCGGATACGCTTGATGACGATACCCTCGAACAGGCCGGCTACATTCTCGCCGAACGCATTGCCAACACCCCTGCCGTCCGTCAGGCCGTTCGCAAGGAGCTTCTTGAAAAAGAATCCCTGACGAGCACGCTGAAAAAAGATGCCGAAGATCCGCAGGGCATTTATGAAATGTTCTACGACTTCACCAATCCGATCAAAACCATTCCGCACCATCGCGTCCTCGCTATGGACCGGGCGGAAAAGGAAAAAGTCATCACCGTATCCATTACCAGCGACAACGAAGACATCGAACGCCGGATCCGGCAGATCCTTTTTGGCCGCAAGCCGGTCAGCGACTGGATGATGGCCGTCATTCATGACGCGCTCATCCGTCTCATTCTGCCTTCCGTCAAACGCGAAATCCGCAGTGAGCTGCGCGAAAACGCACACAAAAAAGCCATTCAGGGCTTTGCATCCAATCTCGAACACCTGCTCATGGCTAGACCGTTAAAAGGACAGGTCATTCTCTCATGGGATCCAGGCTACCTGAACGGATGCAAGCTGGCCGTTCTTTCCAAAGAAGGCAGCCTGCTCCATACGTGCGTCGTCTATCCGTTCAAGCACGGATCCAAAGTGGCTCCGGAAGCCCGCTTTTATCAGGAAGCCGTCGCAAAAACGAAGGAACTGCTGCGCCGCTTCCATCCCACGCTGATCGTCATCGGCAACGGTACTGCCAGTCAGGAATCGATCGAACTGATTTCTTCGATTCTTCCCGAATTCCCGGAAGTTTCCTATGTGATCGGAAACGAAGCCGGCGCTTCGGTTTACTCCGCTTCCCCGCTGGCCAAGGAAGAATTCCCGGATCTGCCCGTCGAAGAGCGTTCCGCCATTTCCATCGGGCGTCGCATACAGGATCCGCTTTCCGAACTCGTGAAAATCGATCCCCAGTCTCTGGGCATTGGCGAATACCAGCACGATGTGTCCCAGAAGCAGCTGCGCGAAACGCTCGACTTTGTAACCGATAAAGTCGTTAACCGCGTCGGTGTCAACGTCAACACGGCTTCCGTCAGCCTGCTTCGCCATATCGCCGGTCTGAAAAAGCCGCAGATCAGCAAAATCCTGAAAGCCAGAGAAAACCGTCCGTTTACAGACCGTACGGAACTGGCGAGTCTGCTTTCCGATACGATTTATGAGCAGAGCATCGGCTTTTTGCGCATTCACTCCGGATCGAACCCGCTTGATAACACCGGCATTCATCCCGAAAGCTATCCGTTAGCCGCCCGGATTCTGGAAAAAACGAATCTGTCTTTAAACGACATGCACAGCGATGGGTTTTCCAGAACGCTCAAATCCCTGAATGCGCAGCGTCTGTCTCAGGAACTGGGCAGCGATCCGTATACGGTAAGCGACATTTTAAGCGAACTCGCCTCCCCCGGACTCGACCCGCGTGACGCGCTCGATGGCCCGATTCTGAAGAAAGGCATTTTGCATCTGGAAGATTTGCAGCCGGGAATGGAAATGGAAGGCACCGTCCGCAACGTCACAAGCTTCGGCGCGTTCGTCGACATTGGAGTTCATGAAGACGGTCTGGTCCATATTTCCCAGCTGGCAGACCGCTTTGTCAAAGATCCCAATGAGATCGTTCATGTCGGTCAGGTCGTACGCACCCGCATTCTTGAAGTCGATCCCAAGCGCAAACGGATTGCACTGACCATGCGCAGTCAAACGGCACCGGAAGCTTCGAATCGTTCCGCCGATCGCAAAAATCGCAGACTGCCAAAACGTCGATAGACGAAACAAAGGCAGGCAAAACGAAAATAAGCCAAAATAACATCAAAAAAAAAACAGTCCTCGATTGCAGGAAGCGTTTGATCGCGTACCCGCAAAGAGGACTGTTTTTGTATGTTCAACTATCTGAATGCTCCGATATCTGGATGCTTCGAGTCACGACTCAGGCTTTTTCTTTTTTAAGCAGCTGATCGATGGTCGGACCCTGACGAAGACTGGGAAGCAGAGCCGACATGCCTGCATAAATATTGAGCAGGCAGAAGACGAGGAAGAAGAGGCCGCTGGCTTTGTTCATGTACGGAATTTTTGTCAGCAAGTCGATTCCGCCTGTTACAAAGCCCATGCCCGAGCAGAACATGGCCAGCGAACGATACGCCGGTGCCTTTCGCGTGGCCGGAATGATCGCGACCAGATACAGACCCGCAAACAGCTGAACCACCCCGAAAAACGTCGGCTGAATCGAAAAGGAAATCACGTCATGCAAAGACTGGAGCGAGAGCGTAGATCCTGCAAACAGACCAAAGCAGACCGCGAAAATCAGATTAAGCGAACCGTAAGGCGAACCTTTAAACATATTGATCAGGGCACTGCAGTAAAAGATAATGCCAAGAACGATACGAATAATACCGGCAGACATCACCGAATCATCGCCCAGACCGAAAAACGGAATGGCAAAGCTCAGGCTGCCAAACGTCGCGCAAATAAAGGCGACAATCATATCCGGGCTGCTCAGGCGTTCCTGACGCGGATGAAGCGGTTCTTTACTCGTCTTATCCGCTTTGGATTTCGGATAGGACGGCAGACCGGCTGTCTTCTCGCTTTCCTTAAAGAAGGATTTGCCTTCCGGCAGCGGAAAGCCAAACTCTTCGTACAGTCTGGACAGACCATAGTAAAAACTGAGCATCGCAAAGACAAACATCAGCCAGCCGCCAAGGACGAGAACGCCATGGAGTTCGAACGTATCACCGATGCCCAGGCAGAGCAGACCGAGGCCGACAATCAGTGTCCGCAGAAAAATATAGCCAGGCTGCATTCTTCTCCGCCAGGCAGCGCTGATCGTTAAGATAGCACCAATCATATACATGACCCCATAGAGGACCGGATGATACGGGGCGCCGATTACGCGCATGCCTAAGGCAACCAGCGTATCCACACCGGGAATAAATCCGAGAAGAATGGTTGCGAGAAGGTTGGTATTGCCGCGCGAAAAACCGCGGACCATGTTAATTAAAGAAGCAATCAGCGTACCCGCCGAAAGCAGCAGCCAGACCATGCTCAAGGAAAAGAGCGTCAGGTTGTCAATCGACGGAAATACCGAGACGTACCAGATCAGCAAGGCGAAAATCGCAAAGAAAAAGGCCAGGGCGCCATCTGGCGAAGCAATAGTAGAGCGTTTCATATGGATCTCCTATCCAGTCTCAAAACTGGATCGTTTAATTTTGTCCTGCCAAATGACGCCCTGTTCGCCCTCAGGCCTGATCCGGCAGAAAATGAAAAATCCGGGAAAGTCCCGGATTCTGCATGCTTAGCGTACCGATTTGGATTCGATCTGAATCGTACGTTTTACGATGTACCAGAAACCGTTGACTTTTACCAGCGAGTCAAGATAGTACACATATTCATCGGTGGTGACGATTGGATCGTTCGTGCGGGTTTTCACGATGCAGCTGGTAGCCGCTGTCGCACTCTGATCGAGATGAATCAGATCCACAACTGTGGAGCCGCTGTTATGGAAAATCAGATCATACTTTTCCATATGGCTGGCAATGTGTTCGCGGATAGCTTCTCTTCCGGTTAAATCGACCGCAGCCTTTCCATCTTCTTCAATCGTGAATTCTGCGTCGGCAGAAAAGGCTTCAAGGACTTTATTCAGATCCTTTTTGTCCAGATTTCTGGAAACCTCACCGATCAGTTCGGCGATCTCCAGCTTGTTTTCATGTTCTTTCATATGGATCCCTCCTTCTTCTATGATAGGAAAAACCACGCGATTGCGATCGAATGGTGCCCGCGTCCGCTCTTTCCTTCAAAAAAGCCGGGGCTGATTATTTCAGCTCCGGCGTATTGAGACGGTATTTGCGCGTACGCAGGGCACGCATGGAATTGAGAATGCAGAGCACGGAAACACCGACATCGGCGAATACAGCGCCCCACATGTTGACGATACCCAGTGCGCCAAGCACGAGCATCAGAATTTTAACGAAGATCGCGAAAATGATGTTCTCGCGGGCAATCTTCAGGGTGTTGCGGGAAATACGAATGGCGGTAATCAGCGAATCGAGCTGATCGTCCATCAGAACAACGTCCGCGGCTTCAATGGCCGCATCGCTGCCCAGGCCGCCCATTGCAATACCGACATCGGCCATGCCCAGTACCGGCGCGTCGTTAATGCCGTCGCCGACATAGGCGGTAATGCCTTCCTTGTTCTGAAGAATCTTTTCCAGCCATTCGACTTTCTGCTCCGGCAGAAGCTGGGCGTGTACTTCGTCAATGCCAGCCTGTGTGGCTACCGCTTCGGCGACACCTTTGGCATCACCGGTAAGCATGACGAATCGTTTTACGCCATATTTGCGAAGCAGATCGGTAACGGTTCTGGCTTCTTCTTTGGGCTCGTCAGCAACTTCAATCACTCCGGCAAGTTTCTGATCGCAGGCGGTGTAAACCACAGTTCCAAAGCCAGATCCTTTCGGCAGGTCATCGGCCGGAATGCCTAATGAAAGCATCAGCTTTTCATTGCCGACGGCAACCGATTTTCCATCGATCTGAGCAATGATGCCTTTACCGGCGACTTCTTCGACATTGGAAACGCCCTCTTTCGGGTTTTCCAGTCTGGCCGCACGCTCAATGCTTAAGGCAATCGGGTGCGTCGAATACGATTCCGCTTTCGCGCAGAGTTGTAAAAGCTCTTCGCGCGGTATGGATACCGGGGTAATCGATGTGACTTCAAACGTACCTTTAGTCAGCGTTCCGGTCTTATCGAAAACAATGGTTTTGACATCGGCCAGATCCTGCAGATATGTACTTCCCTTAACGAGAATGCCGCAGCGGGAAGCGCCGCCAATTCCGCCAAAGAAAGCCAGAGGTACGGAAATAACCAGAGCACACGGGCACGAAATAACGAGGAATTCCAGTGCGCGGTAAACCCAGGTTGCCCATTGTCCTGTGATCAGCGAAGGGATAATCGCCAGAGCGATGGCACTGCATACAACAATTGGCGTGTAGACACGGGCAAATTTGGTGATGAACTGTTCGGAACGGCTCTTCTTGTCGGTCGCGTTTTCAACCAGATCGAGAATGCGGGAAACCGTCGAGTTCGAGAATTCCCGGCTGACTTTGACATGGAGCAGTCCGTTCTGGTTGATGCATCCGGAAATGACTTCGTCGCCAGGACGAACCGTTTTCGGAACGCTCTCGCCGGTCAGCGCGGACGTATCGATTGAACCGGTACCGGTAAGAACCGTACCGTCCAGAGGAATGCGTTCACCCGGTTTAATGACAATCGTCTGACCGACTTTGACTTCATCCGGATCGACTTCCTTCACGGAGCCGTCTTCTTCGACCAGGTTGGCATATTCCGGACGGATATCCATCAGTGCGGAAATGTTCTTGCGCGAGCGCTCCAGCGCGTAGGACTGGAACCATTCGCCGACCTGATAAAACAGCATAACCGCTACGGCTTCAGAGTATTCGCCAAGAGCGAAGGCACCCAGGCTGGCTAAGGTCATCAGGAAGTTTTCATCCATGAAGTCCTTGTTTTTAATGTTCTTGAGTGTTTTCTTGAGAACACCCCAGGAAATGTAAAGATAGATGGCCAGATAGAGAAGCGCCTGAAGAAGGGCTGGCCATTGAATCCAGATTGAAGAAAGCGCAAGCGCTGCATAGGCCGCCGCGCTGATCAGGATTTTCCTGAGATTTTTCTTTTGTTTCTTTGTCATAGCTATCTGTAGATCACAACGTCATCATCGATATACGCCATGCGCTTCGCGATGGATTCAATGATGGCTTTCTGTGATTCGGCCGGGGCTTCAATGACGAGTTTCTGCGTCATCAGATTGACCGAGCACTTTTCAACTCCTTCCGTCTGTTCTGCACAGCTCTGCAGTTTCGAAGCACAAGTGGGACAGTCCACTTCGATTTTGTATGTTTTCTTCATAACGTTCTCCTTTTATGACTATGTTTTTTTTATGACTATGTTTTCTTCCCGTTTCTGGGATACATTGAATCACTTATTAGTTGAACAATTGTTCAACTATTTACGTTTCTATTATATCGACTCTGCATGGGTTTGCAACAGAAACATCCCCATTTTCTGAACGGATTTGAATGGCCTTCTGGGGCGGGCTCTAGAGAATGATTTCGCGTAAAAAACGGATCATGCGGTATGATACAGGCATGAATACGCATGAACCTCTGTACGAAAGCCTGGATCAGGCAGCCGTAGAAAACGCCATTGAATCGCTTCCCTGTCCGGAAATTCTGGAACGGCTGGCGGATTTTTATAAAGTCATGGGCGATCAGACCCGGCTGAAAATTCTGATTGCGCTGGAAAAGAAAGAACTGTGCGTGTCGGATCTGTGCAATGTGATCGGCATGTCCCGTTCCGCGGTTTCCCATCAGCTCAAGGCGCTTAAAGCCGCCAAACTGATCCGCAGCCGGAAAGACGGAAAAGCTGTGTACTACTTCCTGGATGACGAACATATCCATTCCGTTGTGAAAGTGGCCCTCACCCACATTCTTGAAGAAGATTAGTTTCTTTTTCAAAGCCGCTTTGGTCCGCCGATTCCATTCGGTTTCCAACGCGCAGAAAAATCCCCGAAAGATATCGGATTTCTCCTTTATCCTTCGGGGATTTCATTTTGTCTGGCAGCTTCCT
>NZ_JBKXLD010000023.1:0-24555 GCF_047010065.1 Allobaculum sp. | reverse complement strand
ATTATCCCAAGGAGGCGGTCGAGAAAATACCCGTCTTTTATTTGACGCTTACATTTTTTTGAAGCGGCATTCTGGGCGCAATCCGCCTGGAACAGGGAAGAAACGCTGGCCGGACGGAATCGCTCAGTCCAGTGAATCTCTCTTTCGTGCGATTCGTTTCTGTCTGAATTTCTCTATGCCGTTTTTGTAGACTATGTACATAAAGCCGTCTCCAGACTGCCAGGCGCATACTTTCAGAACGTTCAGACACTGCTCCAGATCGAACAGCAGGTCCTGGGATTCGAGTTCCTTTCGAACATCCAGCAAAATTACCAGAGCGTTCCAGGCGTTCTCTTCCGCATCGGCATATTCCTCCTGTTCAAGAGCAATTCTGGCGAGCAGATTCCATGTCCTGCCGGCCTGAAAATAGTGAAAGGAGGTTTTATTGATGTCATACATCATCGCGAAGAGACTGAGAGCCTGACTGGCGTGTTCATCGGCCTGCTCATACAGATGAAGATCGGTTTCGATGCAGACCTGCCGGTAGGTAATCCGGTCAAACAAAAAACAGTCCGCGTAAATCTGTGATCCCAGATTCAGTCATTCCGCCTGATCCAGGGCAATCCGATTGATGCGCAGCGCCTGTTCAAGATCGTTCAAGGACAAACACGCTTTGACAAGACGATCGAGCTGGATGCAGAGCGATCGGGTGCCTTCCACTGTACGGTTTTCTCCATAAAGCGACTGAAGAATCGTGCAGCTCTTCTGGTACAGTTCAATGGCTTCTTCTGTTTTCTGGCGGGCTCAAACGACATCCCCCAGTCCGGCGAGACTTTCTGCTTCATAACGCTGCAAATCCAAAGAGGGGCTGTTTTCCTTAAGCTCGTCGTACATCCGCAAAGCCCTGGAATAATACGCTTCGGCTTTATCCCAGTTTTTAGACAGCGCCTGGGCCTCGGCTGCCTGCAGACAGGCACAGGCAAATTCCTGTCTGGTTTTCAGACTGCAAAATTCTTCCATATTGGATTTGGCCATCTGCAACCCCCGGTACGCAAAATACGCGGACACGATGAAAAGATCCTGGTCCCTGTAAATCCAGCTGAGTTTAAGAAAAACTGCACGCAGTCGACGGAGCATCATGCACCGGGGATAAATCCGATGTTCGAGCAGTCTCTGATAATTCGAAAGCGCGTTCTCGTAATACGATTTCGCCTTGATCAGCATGTCCTCACGGTGCTGGACATACAGCGTCTCCCAGTAAAAATACAGGTCGCCAAAACATTCCTGAGCATACGAAAAATGATACAGAGCCAGAGAGGAACTGTCGTGTCCAAGTACAGTGACGCTAAGCTCATCCGCATGCCGATAGCTGCGTTCGGCTTCCAGATTTCGGCCGTTCTGGCGCGCAATTTCTCCTAAAGCGAGATATGTCGCCCACAAGTGCTGCCGGATTCGATCCATTTCCTCGTTATTTGGAACGATCAAATCGGCATTCTCTGGCCAGATGGACTTGTTTTGCCCATTCGACTCCCGGATCTTCAAGATTTCTTGATCCAGTACGAGCGACTGATTGATGTAATATTTCGAAACGGAGAAATCCTTCTGTCTCATGCAAAGTTCGGCGATAAAACGAAAAAGCCAGGAAGACTTCTGCTTCCATTCCAGAACGACCGGATCATCTTCTACAAAACGGGAATGGGGATCCGGATTAGCGGAGTCTAAACACGAGAGGGCATCCAGTGCGTGGAGAACGGCTTCATGAAGCTGGTCTTTTTCAGTTCGAAGCCGGGCTGCAAGCAGATGGGAAGGATAGTCGGGGTGCACCTCCACTCGTTTTTCGGCCCATTGTATCGCCTCATTGAGACTTGCCGGGACGCCTTTTCCGTAGAGATGAAGGAAAATCATTTCGTCCATTGCACTCGTGTGGTTCATTTCAGCTGCTTTTTGAAGGCAGGCGATGCCTTTTTCATAGTCGATCGGTCTTCCAATTCCGTTCATGCAGGCAAGACCCGTTCGGTAAAGCTGCTGAGCGCTGTCGGCAAAGGGATTTTTGGGGTCAGCCGGATCAAGTACAGGAAAATGGAGAGTTTCGTTTTCCTTTTGGTTCTGGAAACCGAAAGAGTCCTCCAGGCAAAAGATGCGGCAAGGATCTGCATCCAACATCTTTTTCTGGGTAAGCTGCCAGACGGGGATGAGCATTGCGTCCTGTTTCAGAAACGGGAAGCACCGCATTTCCCAGCCCGGATTTTTCTGAAAACGAAGCGAAAAAAAGGCGGTCGGAAATGGATCAGATAGAATCGTTTCCTGTGCAGCGGTGCGGCTTTCTGTCCTTTTGGCAAGGAGGTTCGAATACTTTGAATACAGGAAACGGGCAGCCTCAGGAAACCGATAGCAGAGAGTTTCGCCGGAGTCGTTGAATGGATCGGAACAGCCCGTATCGACATTTTGCATCCACAGATTTTGAGACAGAGCGGCCTGAACATCCTGGATCTGTCTGGAAGAAGGAAAAAGCGTATTGAGATAGTCCTGAAGCTTTTGTAAAAAGGACGGCTCTTTCGGATCTTCGCAAAAACGGGCGAGGGCGTGAAAAGCCGGAATATATTTCTGGAGAAAAGGAAAAACGTCCTGGTCGGCACAGATCGGAAGAAAGGGCAGGTGCAGCTTTTCAATCAACCGAAGAATCCAGTCGCGCGCAAAGCTTTCTTCACGTAAAAATTTCTGCGTGATCGGCAGGATAATCAGATTCATCTGCGAAAGATCCGAGACAAAACGGGAAAGGTCTTCGGGATGATCGGGATCTGGATCGTAATAAAGAATACATTGAGTAAGATCAAACAGATCTTGCCGGATGCTTTGAAAATGCGCCTGGAAATCTGCTGGATGCGCAGAAATATAAATCATTGGCCGGTACTCTCTCGAATAAACAAAATTTTGAATCGATTTCATGAAAATATCCTTTCTCCATTCCGCGCGCTTTCTCTTACAAAAGAATACCGATATAAACCATCAAAAATAAAGCCAGTTCATTTATGGATAATAAAGGATTAAGAATTGTCCTGTAATCGGAGGAAAGCGATCTGCACATTTCCAGAAAACAAAAGAGTCAGAAATTTTCATTTCATCAAAAAGAAAAGCACCAGATATCCAGTCCCGTCTTCCATTCACAACCTGCAGAACCGGTCTGCAAAGTCTTGAACAGAGACAGAGAAAGGAAATCTGGTGCTTTGTTTTGTCAGCGGCTAAAGGGCTGTTCCTCGTGCACAGGATCGATCGAGATTCCAGACCGTCTGGAAGGGAAAGCCGGTATTCTCAAAACAGCGTGTATGCCGCGTAAGCAGAAAGGAAATTAGAAGCGCAGACCGAATCCGTACTCGTAGTAGCTGCCTTCGGAATCACGGTAAGCGTATGCTTTTCCGTTTTCATCCTTGAGTTCTTCCGGCATGAATTCGTCTTTGGCATAACCCGGGATGTCGTTGTGGGAAATGCAGACACCTTCATTGTTTACTGCGATGACTTCATCGTTTTTCGGCAGCGTGATCGGCATTTTGCCAACCGGGCTGAAGCGGTTGAAGACGACATCGAGGTAAGCGCTGGTGTATGTATCGAATCCGGCGAGCAGAGCGTCACAGAACGGTTCGAGGTTCCCCGGCATCCAGGGCAGGGAAATGTTCAGCGTGCCGATGACTTTGCCGCCATGCGCATGAACGGCTTCAGCAACAGCCGGAATGCGGTTGATGCCGGCAGCTGTTGTTTCTTCGTGAGTGGTTTCGAGCGGTTTGCCGTCTTCGCTGAAGTCAGCAACAACTTTGCCATCGCAAAGATCGATTTCGAGCAGACCTTTGGTTGCGGAGAAGTAGTTGCCGGACTGCGGGGAAACCATCAGAATCGCGTAATCGGCTTTCGCATAGTCATCCGTAAGGGTGACGTTTTCCTTAGCGAATTCTTCTCTCAGGCTTGCGGTCCATTTTTCGCTGGCTTCAGCGGTCTGGTCGAAGCCTTCGATGTAGAACAGCTTGCCTTCGGTTTCCACAACGGGAAGGGTATTGTTCGTGTTCTTGAGCAGAACCACAGACTGACGGTGAACGTTCATCGCCTTGTCCCAGTCATTGCTGTGGGTGATGGCCTGTTCGGATACCTGCGGATCGCGGTATGGGTTTTCGAACATGCCCAGCGCGAATTTTTCTTCGAGCGTCTTTTCAACGGCACGGTTCAGTGCATCTTCACCGAGAGTGATCTGTTCGATCGTGTAGCCTTCTGGGATCGGGTGCGTATCGTAGTAGCCGTTTGTCGCGCGTTCCATCGCTTCTTTTGCGTAGGAAACGCCGTAGGATTCGGAAATCATATCTACGCCGTTGTTAATGGCCAGCGCAATACGTTCCGGACGGTCGAGAGCTTCTACGCCCCAGCCCATGTTGTCGATGATACCGGAGTCGGAGTTGATGTAGCCTTTGAAGCCGTGCTGATCTTTGAGCAGGTCGTTGATCATGTAGTCGTTGAACGCAAAGCCAACAGGAATCCAGCGGATTTCCTTGCCGTCCTTGCCGTACTGCGGTGCGCTCTTCTCTTTAGAAGGCTTCGCGTAGTAAGGCATGATCGAGCCGGCGTTGTAGCGAATGGCTGGGCCAAATCCTTTTGTGTGGTACTTTTCGAGAGATCCTTCGGTTGCGTATACGTTCCACTGACCTTCTTTGTAGTGCGGGTCGAAGCCGTTTTCACGAGCTCCGCCGCCTGGCCAGTGCTTGATCGTGAGCGCTACGCCATCCTGGGTAACGCCTTCCTTGGATCCCTGAACTGCAGGTACGAGTTCTTCGAAGATGGACTCGATCAGTTCTGGATTTTCGCCAAAGGTACCGTAAATACGCTGCCATCTTGGATCGGTAACGACGTCAGCCATGTACATGTAGCCTTTGCGCAGACCGGCTGCGTACCATTCCTTGCGGATGGATTCGCCAAATTCTTTTGCGATGCCCGTATTGTCGGTGCCAAGTACGGCAGCGGCAATACCCATTGTTCCAGGCCATGCCGGGAACGTACCAACGGAATCGTTCATACCGAATACGACTTTACCGTTTTCGTTACGGGAGTTTGTGGTCACCAGAACCGGGATAAAGTGTTCGTTGTTTTCCGCCTTGTTCTGCATCTGGTTGAGCCAGTCGGTCAGCTGTGCCGGTGTCGGGTTCGTACGCAGGATGAAATTTCTCATTCTGTCCTGACGTACGGCCTCGGTGGTTCCTGGCAGACGGTAGCCGGCGAAAATGGATACATTTTCGAGAATGTTTTCATCGAGCAGTCCGGTTTCGTCACTGAGGTTTTTCCCATCGGAACCGCCGGCAGGACGGCCCATGTACCCTTCGGTCGTGTACGGGTTGCGGCTGGTAACGAAAATCTGGCCGATTTTTTCCTCAGTGCTCATGGCATAGGTGAGGGCTTTGGCACGGGTTTTCGGATCAAGACGCCAGTCGGAGAAGGCTTTGAGCTCGCCGGATCCGTCAACGTCCTTAAAGAAAAGTCCTTCGGATTCGATGACCGGCTGATCGACAGTTGTGATGTCCGGTCCGTTTTCGTTATGGAAAGTTCTGATTTGTTCTGTTGCTTTCATTTTTACTGTTCCTCGCTTTCCGCTCTCCTGCAAGGGCTGCAGAAGAGTTTTATTCTGGCAAGACCAGAACTGAATCCGGAGTTTTACAAAGCTGCCAGAAGATTAAAGACAGCTAAAGAAGCCGTCGATATACGTTCTGTACAGCCTGAAAAATCCCTGAAAAAATGAATGATTCCTGAGATCTAGACAGCTGAGAATGTCAAGAAAATACTGATTCATCGGATTCGCTTTCATTGTAGACATTCACGGGCAGAATCTCTTTTTGCAAGCCTGCTCGAAGCAAGAAATGCAAGGTTTTGAGCAAGTCTTTACAAGTGGAAAACGCGAACGAATTTCCATTTTCGGCTGCGGATTTTCCACAAAGGGACGGAACTGGAAAGTCAGAGAACGGAAGGCGGAAAGACAGCGGACAGGATGTCAGTTCGAATGTTCTGGAAAAAGAAACCGATTTCCGTAGAGAAGTCCGGTCTGGACTTCTCATGAGATTCACATAGTTCAACCTTGCAGAAACGGCTCAATTGTTTGGAAAAGCAGTCGAGTCGTTTTGCTTATATATAGATCAGCAAACGGAGCCATTTTCTTTTCGTAAAGTCAATGTGCTCGACACATGCCCGACTTTGTGGAAAGCAGGACGAAAGAAGGAAGATGACCTGTGCAGCATGTAAACGGGCAGTCGTAAGCAGGGAAACAATAGAACAAAAAATAATGGACTTGTTCGATTCGAATAACGGGATTTCAAAATACTGTTTAAGAGATCGGATGATATCCAATCCCAATCCGCAGACAGTAAATAAAATTCAACGCTCGTATTCCTTTTTTTGGCCCAGAACGCATGTCCGATCAAAAGGGGAATTCTGGAAAGCCAGACGGAATCGGCGACATTTCTTCAGGAGACTGGATATCCTTTTTCCGATCATAAGTTCTCGAAGAAAATGGGAGGTGCTGTGTCCGACGGCAAAAAATGCCTCCTGTATGAAAGGGGAAACAGGAAACTGTAAAAGCCAGGAATCCATATCAGCAGACGCTTGGAAGTGCGCAGGAACCGCAATATACACAACAGGAAACACAAACCCGAAAATTCGCGAAAAGACGCCAAATCCGCCTTCTGCACGCCTGCAGAAGACGGATTTTTTCAGGTGCGGTACTGGACTTTTTTCGAAGGATTTCAAAAGCCGGTCTGCAGCCGGGGCTTCGTTGACAAAACGGAAACAAGGAAATCCCCTCCAGGAATGCCCGCAGCAAAATTCCCTTGATCCGTTTTTTTTCTGTACTCAAATGGTTTGACGGTGGGATAGCACAATCTGAAACAATTTAATTCGCAATCTCATAACAACAATAAAGTATGTAAATAAATTAAGTTTTATAAACGGAGCGACTATAATCGGAACCGCAGGAAAATGAAACGATCGGCACAAAATGCAGTTCGTTCTGGGAAGGACATAACCCCCAGAAAACGGCACAAACGTTCACATTTTTCAAAAATGACAAACCCTTTCATTTCTTTCCCTGGCCAGCACCGTTCAACTTCGGCGGCCTGGCTGTGCAATCCGGATATCAAACAACTCGAATAGAACTAATTAAAATTCAACACGTCGACAAATACGGAAATCCAGTGGGAATTCCGCCTTAGCTTGCGCAAGAAATTCAATGTTTGGCACAATTTAAACAATTTCGATAAAGCGTTTGCACTTTTAGAATGTGAACATAAAGTTAATGAACAGGAAAAATAAAAGCGGTTACAAGGCTGTTTCACTCAGCAGCATTCAGCTTTACTTCTCTTTAACTTTTTAGAACAAGTACAGACGTACAGAAAGGACAGAACATGAGAAATTACCTCACCTTAAACGAAGGCTGGCAGTTCTCTAAAGAAGCTCCCAAAAATTTTGTGGAAGTTTCCGAAACTGCTTACTCGGTAGATCTGCCTCACACTTGGAACAAGTATGACGGAACAGACGGCGGTTCGGATTATCAGCGTGGAACTTTCTACTACACGATTGATGTTCCGACATTCGAAATGAAACCGGGAAGCCGCGTTTACATCGAATTCAAAGGGGCAAACTCCTCGGCAGACATTTATGTCAACGGAACGAAGGCCGGACGTCATGAAGGCGGCTACTCCACTTTCCGCTTCGACATCACAGATCTGCTCAACAAGCAGCTCGGTGCTGACAACATCATCACCGCTGCAGTGGACAACTCCGCAAATCACATCTACCCCCAGACAGCGGACTTCACGTTCTACGGCGGCCTCTACCGCGGTGTAGATCTGATCGTTGTGGAAGACACTCACTTTGATCTGGATTACCTGAGCGGACCTGGCTTCGCAATGGATTCCAAAATCCTCAACGAAAACAACGATGCAAAAGTCAATGTAACCACTTATGTAACGAATCCGAAAAAGATCAACCGCGTAGAAGTAACCATCTACGACGAAGAAGGAAACATTGCTGCAACACAGACCAAACCGGCGAAAGAAACGACTTCCTTCGAGTTTGATCTGAAAAACGCGCACCTCTGGAACGGCGTAAAAGATCCTTACCTCTACACCGTTGTATGCCGCGTGATGGAAGACAACGAAACGGTTGACGAAGTTTCCGGCCGCCTCGGTATCCGTGAATTCCACGTAGATCCGCAGAAAGGCTTCTTCCTGAACGGTGTTCTTACTCCGCTGCGCGGCGTGAGCCGTCACCAGGACCGTGCCAGCAAAGGCAACACACTCGATTACGAAGATCATCTGGAAGATGCGCTTCTGATCAAGGAACTCGGCGCCAACACCATCCGTCTGGCTCACTACCAGCACGCTCAGGAATTCTACGATCTCTGCGATGAACTCGGTCTGATCGTATGGGCAGAAATTCCATTCATCTCCGCGGAAATCGCAGGCGAAAACGCCTTCGAAAACGCGAAAGAACAGATGAGAGAGCTGATTGTTCAGAACTACAACCATCCTTCCATCGTTACCTGGGGCATTTCCAACGAAATCACCATCGGCGGTGAAAACGAAGGTCTCTACGAGCACCTCTGCGAGCTGAACGACATCGTTCACGAAATGGATAAAACCCGTGTTTCCACAATGGCACAGGTTTCTCCGCTTCCTATGACGAGCAACCACAACCAGCTCACGGATATCCTCTCCTACAACCATTACTTCGGCTGGTACGGCGGAACCGTGGAAGACAATGACGGCTGGTTCGACACATTCCACGCAAACTACCCGGAACGTGCCCTCGGTATTTCCGAATACGGCTGCGAAGGCAACATTTCCTTCCATTCCGACAAGCCTTGCCGCGGCGACTACTCCGAAGAGTATCAGGCTCTGTACCACGAACACATGGCCAAAATGATCGACGAGCGTCCATGGCTGTGGGCTACTCACATCTGGAACATGTTCGACTTCGGTGCGGACAACCGTGACGAAGGCGGAGTAAAAGGCCGCAACAACAAAGGTCTGATGACCTTCGATCGCAAAACCAAGAAAGACTCCTACTTTGTTTACCAGGCGTACTGGTCTGAAACACCGATGATCCACATCGCTTCCAAACGTTTCAGAAACCGTGCAACAGACACCATCAATATCAAGGTTTACACAAACCAGAATGCTCCGGTTGTTCTGCTGCGCGACGGCGAAGAAGTAGCTTCTCTGCCTGCTGCGAAAGTTGTTGAGTTCAAGGACATTGCTCTGCACGACGGCGAAAACCATTTCACGGTTCAGTGCGGCAATCTGACAGACCGTGCTGTCTTTGAAAAAGTGGCTGAACCGGAAGAAAGCTACATCTACGTGGATGAAAACCCAGGCGGCGTAACCAACTGGTTCGACGATCTGAACCTGGATGAAGTAGAAGCCGTAACCATCAACCCGGACTTCTACTCCCTCGAAGACACCTTTGGCGACATCCTCAAAAACGAAGAAGCTACGCTGGTTCTTTCCAACGGACTTTCTTCCCTGGCCAACATGAATATGAAACCGGCTATGCTCGGCATGTTTGTAACGAAGAAATTCTCGGATCTTGCCACGATGATGACTGGCTTTGGAGGTCAGGCACCGGATCCAAAAGTGCTCGAAGGCAAGATCAACTACATCAACTCTCAGCTTCAGAAAATTAAGAAATAAGGGTAATCCCGCAGTTTCATTAATGCGCACGTTTTACCGCTTTACGTCTGCCGTCCTGGCCGGAGCTGCTGATGACTCCAGAACTCTAGTCAGGAAAAGGCGGGCTTACAGATTGATTCAATCCGCATCTTAAATACGAAAGGTTATATCGCATGAAAATTGAAAATCCTGCAAATATTACCCTGAAGCCGTTCGGTCTGAAAGACAAAATCGGCTACATGATGGGTGATTTAGGCAACGACTTCTTCTTTATCATGGCGTCCAGCTTCCTGACGATTTTCTACACAAACGTCCTGGGTGTATCGGGAGCCATTGTCGGAACTCTGTTCCTCGTAGCACGCTGTGTTGATGCCTTCACCGATATCGGTATGGGTCAGCTCGTAGACCGCGCTGTCGCTCACGCTGACGGCCGCTACCGCGTTTGGATCAAACGCATGATGATCCCGGTTGTATGCTCCGGTATCCTTCTGTTCGTACCATGGGTAGCTAACCTGCCTATGGCATGGCGAATTGTTTACATCTTCGTTACTTATATTCTCTGGGGAAGCTTCATGTATACCTCCATCAACATTCCTTACGGATCGATGGCTGCTGTACTGACTGACGATCCTGTTCAGCGTTCTTCTCTCTCTACCTTCCGCTCCCTTGGCGCTGCGTTCGCCGGTGCTATCGTTGGTTCTCTGACACCGATGATCATCTACGACAAGCTGCCAGACGGCGATCAGGTTATGAACGGCAACAAAGTCTTCATGGTTGCCTGCGTATTCGCGGTACTGGCTCTGATCTGCTACTACCTCTGCTACTCCTGGTCCACAGAGCGCATCGTTGTAGATAAGCCGGAAGGCAAGAAACAGACGATGGGTGACATTGTTAAAGCGCTCGCTACAAACCGCGCGCTCGTTTCCATCATCGCTGCAGCCATTCTCCTGCTGCTCTCGATGCTTCTGACTCAGTCTTTCAACATGTATCTTTACCAGGACTACTTCCGTGATATCACGGCAATGTCCACTGCCGGTCTGCTTTCCACAGCCTGCACGCTGATTCTGGCTCCGTTCTCCGGAACGCTGACCAAAAAATTCGGTAAGAAAGAATCTGCATCCGCTGCCCTGATTTTTGCCGGCGCCCTGTATCTGATCATGTTCTTCCTGAAGATTTCCAACCCATGGGTATTTGTTGGATTCCTGCTCTTTGCAAACATGGGATCCGGTCTGTTCAACCTGATGATCTGGGCGTTCATCACCGACATCATTGACTACCAGACGTATAAAACAGGCCACAACGATGGCGGTACCATCTACGGCGTATACTCCTTCGCTCGTAAAATCGGTCAGGCTCTGGCCGGCGGCCTTGGCGGTTTCGTACTGACCTGGATCGGCTACCAGTCTTCCACAGCTGGTCAGGTTGTTACGCAGACTCCGGAAGTTCTCAACAGCATCTACAGCGTTGCGACTCTGGTTCCTGGCATCTGCTACATTCTGATCGCTCTGATCCTCATCTTCTGGTACCCGCTGGGCAAGAAGAAAGTACTCGAAATCAAAGAAGCGCTCCACGAAAGAGCACAGGCTTCGAAGTAATTCGATTGCACAAACTGAATTCTCACTGAAGGCGTTCCCTGAAAAGGCGAATGCCTTTTTTGGATCTCCAGAACTTCGCAGCAGGTTTACCTGCGGCTGTGAATGTTCATGCCTTTTCCTCTAGCCTGTCTTCTTGTCGCGTTTAGTGCGTTGTCCGCCTCTCCGGTCTGCTTGCTTTGCCGCTTGTGGCCCGTCTTTGAGCGAAACTTCGGACGCAATTCGAAAAGGTCAAAGTAAAGCAAAAAGTCAGATGGGCGATTTATCATAGAAGACAGGAGGGAAACCAGGATGGAACAAATTCAAAAATCAATTCGCGAAGCTTTAAGTGAAGAGATCTTAAAGCAGGTCATCGCGGATACGTATAAAGCGATGGAAGCCAATTACAAGGCGATCAGCTCCAAAGCTTCCGGCATGGCGGATGTGCACACCTATCAGGAACTTCTTGATTACTGCTACCAGCAGGTCGGTCTGTATCTCGACAACCCAGATAATATGAAAAAGGTACTGCTCGAGACCAATAACATTCCGACTGCCTATCATTCCATGACCGAAGCGGAAGCCTTCAAGGAAATCTGTACCGAAGAATACCGCGGGTTTCCGCGTGTCATTATGATGACGGTTCTCGCCGGCAGCGAAGCCGCAGCAGCGTATGCGGCTGCGCAGTACTTCGAAGACAACGGCTTTGATCTTTCCTTTGTCGAATACGAAGACCGCATGGGCGCCACCTATCAGAAATACGTGAAAGATGCGATTGCCTACGGCCGCGGCGACGACAAGAAAGTCGTTTTCACCGGAGAACAGCAGTAAGAAGAAACGATCGGCATGCCGGAACTGCCTGCCGGATCCCGCTAAGAAGTTAAACAGCGAAGAGCGTACGCAAACCGTCTCTTCGCTGTTTTCGTTTCTGTTCAACAGACAGAAGATGCCCGCAAATACAACCCGGATCCAATCGAAAAATACGGGTTTGCCTGATCGTCGGACCAGGGCAGGAAAAGCAGATCTGTCCATGGGAGATTATCGGTTTCCATTCGGTATGCAAAAGTGAATTTCTTTGACTGAAAGGTCTGGAAATTCCTTTAGATTCCCTGTAAACTCTGAATCCTGACCGTTATTTTTCATCGCCCTGCGTGTATGATTTTCTTTACATTTTTCGGTGGGTTTCCTCTGAAAAAATGAGGGGGTTCCGTTATGGAATTTATGAAAGATTTATCCTGCCGTAAGAAAAAAACAGACTCCGGGCGTCAGAAAATTTTCTTTTTGTCTATCTATACTGAACACTGCCAGTGAGGCAAAAACAGCGGTTCAAATCGTCCAGTTCAGAAAAAGCGTTTTCTGAATTCAATTCTTTTACAGAATAATATTCAGTAATCCGTCGTTTAAAATAATCCAAATCCGTAATGTTTTCTTTTCCTTAGGAAAGCGCGTCTCATTTCTGCGAAAATCATGATTCCTGAACGGGAAATACGCATTTTTCTTAGATACCGGCATTTTGACCGTCATTTTATGGCGTCTGTAATAATTAAAGATTATATTGAATGTAAAGAACGGATAAAAACTGGAAGGAAGAAAAGGAGGGGTGGCAATGAAAAAGTCCAGCAGCCCTGCCGTTCAACGCTTTTTTCAGGTTCTGGTCACTCTGGCTGTCTGTGCGGCAGGCATTCTGATCGGACAGCTGCTTCGCGAAACCGGCGCCCCGGCAGAAACCATCGTCTGCATTTACATGCTTGTCGTCGTGATCTGCGCTTCCGTTAGCACCGGTTACGCGTATGGAATTCTCTCTGCGCTGATCTGCACGTTCGCCTATAATTTCTTCATTAGCGTACCGCATTACTCTCTGGCTCCGATTTCTCCCTATTTCATTCTGGCCGCCAGTGTCATCTTTATCGTTTCCATACTGATTTCTTCCATCACCAGCAAAGTCAAGGAAGGGGAAGTCCTTGCCCGCAAGCGGGAAGAGGAAACGAACGTTCTCTATCATCTCGCCAGAGACCTTTCCGGCGAGATGTCCATCGATGCTGCCATCGAAATTACCCTTACCAATATAGCCAGCGTATTTCAGACCGACTGCCGCATGCTTCAGTTTGACGAAAACGAAGTTCCGCTGCGCACGTTTGTTCTTCTTGAAGACTCCCGACTGAATAAGGAGGCTGTGACGAATGTCGATCGCGATTTTGCGGAATATAAAAGCCGTCCGGCAAAAGGCTATTACGTTAACGAAACACAGTACGAATGGCCGATGTATTCCCAGAACGGAAAAGTCATCGCCGCGGTCGCCATTCCCGTCGAGACGATTCATCGCATGACTCCTCTGGACATTCAGATGGTTTCTACGATGGTCGAAACAGCCGCTATTGCCTTTGACAAAATCATCCTGGCGCGTATTCAGCAGCACGACCAGCATCTGGTCAGCCAGGAACGCTATCGCACCAACCTGCTGCGCTCCATCTCGCACGATCTGCGAACGCCGCTGGCCGGCATTTCCGGAACCGCGGAAGTACTTATGGAAGAGCTCGAACCGGGAACATCGCCGTACGAGATGGCCCATAACATTCGAAAGGAAACAATCTGGCTTTATAATCTCGTCCAGAACGTTCTGTCCTTAACCAAGCTTCAGAACAGCAACTTCGCCATCAAGGCACAGGTCAACATTTTGGAAGAAGTCGTAGATTCGGCTGTGGAAACGATGGAAATTCGACTGCCGGAACGCAAGCTCAACAAGATTTATACCGACGAGCTGATCGCCTGCAAGCTCGATCCTTCGCTGCTCAAGCAGGTCGTGATCAACCTGATCGATAACGCCAACAAGTATTCGCCGGTCGACATGCCGATCGAAATCGTCATTCGCCGCTCAAAAGGAAATCCAGCGATGGCCGAAATTCTCATCCGGGATTTTGGCGATGGTCTTTCCCAGGCGGAACTCGATAAGATTTTTGAAATGTTCTATACGACGAAGGCGAAAAATAAGAAAGCCATTCGCGGCTATGGACTTGGTCTGCCGATCTGCGATTCCATCATGAAAGCGCATGGCGGGTCGATCCAGGCCCGCAACCGGGAAGACGGAAAGCACGGCGCTGTGTTCATTCTTGAACTGCCAGTCGCCGATCTTTCTGGAACAGTCGCTCAGGCCTGAGTCGCTTCTTCGCCGCTTTTCTCTTATTGTGAAACAAAACAGCCGCTCGATTTGCGCGTGCATCGTCTCTTGACGATCTGCATTCGGATCGAGCGGCTTTTTCTATGCTACAGATTCCATATGAATCGGCGTCAGAAATTAAAACGAGAATGCCGCTGAAACAAAAATAGGGTGAATTATAAACAGGATTGGACAAAAGAAATATCGCAGGCAATCTTCAGGAGAATGTAAAGTGTTTTCATAAATTTATGTATTTTTAACGAGTTCTTTAAAGATCCCAAGTAAAATGAACTCATCCTATAATTATTCGTCCTGAGATTTAAGGACAAGAAAGGTGTTTTATGACGAGTTTCAAATCCGCCTGGAATCAGGCGATGAAACAGAAGAAAAGTTTCTTCCTGTTTATTGGACTGGCCGTTGCAGTCAGTTTTCTCATGGGCCTGTGGAGCCTGCTGCTGAACTGGATCTTTGGCAAGTCCAGCTTCTTAACGTTTTTTCTGTCTGTGCTGAACTTCTGCGTCAGCTACTTCCTGGTTGTATCTGCCTTCCACATTCTCAAGGAGACCGTTGTGGATCAGAAACCGATGGATTTTCAGCAGATGATTACTGCGTTTTTCGAATATCCGTGGAAAAATCTGAAAACGTTCGCGGGTACCTATCTGATCTGGTTTCTCGCAATTCCGTTTGTGGTCGAACTGCTGATCGGCGTATTCTGCGGCGTGTTTATCGTCCTGATTGCCTCCCTTCTGGGCTATGGCTCGATCGAATATTATCTGTATTACTTTTTAAATGATCCGTTTTCAGGAATGCTGGGCGGAGCGACCGTTCTGATTCTTCTGATGGTCTTCCTCTTCCTAGCGCTGAATATTTTCACCGTGACGATCGAGTATTACGGTCTGTATAAGCTCGGTGCCATCGCAAATGAGAATAAAGGCTATAAGCCGTCCGTCTCCGAATGCCTGAAGCTTGGCCTTGTTCCGCTGGCTATAGTCGCGATCAGCGTTGCGCTTGCCGTCGTACTGATTCTGCTTGCAGCTCTTCTGGGCCTGCCGGCCGTACTGGTCGTTCTGATCATGTCATTTCTCATCGTCCTTTGCGTGGCGATCTGCGTATTCGCGCTGATCTATCGCTACGCTGCCATGGTAAAAATTCTCATGGACACAAAGCCTTCCACAGAAGCTCCAATGGCTCCTCCAGTGATGAATCCGAATCATCCTGTTCCAAACGGCGGACAGGCCGTTCCTCCAGTCAGAGAAGAAGTGAATTCTGCTCCGGCTTCGAATCCTTTACCGGTTATTCCCACATCAGACCATGCGGCATCAGAAAAGAAAGCGACGCCGGTTTCTGAAGAGAAAAAGCCGGAATCCATCAATCCGTACGCGCTGCACGCACAACCTGCTGCAAACAATCCGGCTGCAAACAATCCGGATCCAGACAAACCAGCCAAATCGGATGGAAAACCGGATCTGACGAAAACGGCCGAAGAAGAAACAGATGTCGCTGCAGTAGAGCAGACCGATCTGGAAACTCTGACCAGCGGCAAGGAAATTGAGATCGAAGAATCGGCAGCTGTCAAAGAAGAGACAGAATTCAGCCATCCTGCAGAAGATCCAGAATCGGGAAATTCTTCCAAACACGAGCAGCACGCTGCACGTCTTGCACCGCGCGATGAAGCAGCCAACGCCGCTGCAAGTTCCTTTGGTCTTCATAACGATCAGGGAAACTGATTTCAGGCTTAAAACTTGTTACTAATCCTTGTCGAAGGATCGAAATTCCATTTCAAAACCAAAGCGGGCGGCTGGCCAGTAAACCAGTCGCCCGCTTTTCTTATGCATTGGGAAAGAATGCCTCCTTATGCCCAAATTTTCAGGATTGAACGATTCCTTGCAACAGGACTGCTTTTTTTGCAGAAGCGCTAATATCTCGCTTAATGAGCTGTTGAAAGGCACAAAAAAAGCTGGGATCAGCCAGCCAGAAAAGTCTGCAAAGATGTCCATAATGCGGGAAGAAGATCTTTATACCAGAACAGCACAATGAAAATGGCGGCGCCGGCGATAATCGAAGAAGCGAGCTTGCTGAAGCAGTTGATCGATAGATACAGGATGCCGCAAAGAAAGCAGACCGTAATCAGTTTGGCCTGCGGAATGGACTGAATGAAGCTGTTTAAAAAGGGGATAAAGGAAAGCACGTTGGAAGCCCGTACACCTAGTACGCAGAAATAGATAACGACAGCCAGAAGGGTGGCGTTCACAATGCCTTTCAAGAGAGGTTTTTTCTTTTCTTTCATACCCCTTATCATACAAGGGAATAATCAGAACGCCTAACTCAAAATCGTGTTTGGAAACAATGGCTGCCTTTGTCACAGCAGAGCGGATTTCCATGGCGCAAAAGAAAAGCTCCCGTAAGGGAGCAGAATCTGTGATTGGATTTTCGCAGCGACAGGGAACCTACGCGTTCTTTTCGTCGACTTTTTCGTCTTCCTTGAGTGCTTTCAGAACGGACTCGCTGTCACCCAGAGCATGCTCGAGTTCATCGTATACCGCAACCAGGGAGTTGAGTTCGGATGCCAGATCCAGTTTATTATCGGCGTTCTTTTCTTCGATGGAATTGCTGACGAGATCCAGAACGGACTGTGCCTTGATCAGGTGGTTATAGATTTCCTCAGCCAGATCAACGGCTGGACGTGTCAGCTCAGACTGTGTTTCAAGAACAATATCTTTATTCATAGGTATAAAGCCTCGCTTTCTTCCTTACACGAATATTCTAGTCTTCCCATCAGGAAAAACTCTTTCTAATGCCTGACTGGAATCGGCTAGGACCAGAGCTTGAGCAGGGCGGTCCAGGCGGGGAGCGTGACCATCGAAAGAACGGTAGAGAGGAAAATCATCTTGCTGGCGAAGGCTTCATTGACCTGATATTTCTGCGAAAGCATGGCCATTGTCACCGGTGCCGGCATGGCCATTTCCAGCGTTACGATCATCAGAGGCATGGCACAAACGTGAAGAAGAGCGAGGATCATCAGGCAGACGGCAGGAATGATCACCAGACGCAAAGCAGTATAGAGAAGAACGGAAGGTTCAAAAAGATCCTTTACGGAAATATCCGAAAGAATGATCCCGATCACGAGCATGATCAGTACGGTATTGCAGCTGCCGATGGAAGCGATGATTTTGTCGAGCATAGCGGGCAGAACCCATCCGAAACTCTGAGCAGTCATCATCAAAATTCCCGCGAAAATGGCGATCATGCATGGATTGGTCAGGGTTTTCTTCAGAAGCGCAGAAAAGCGTACGGTGCTTTTCGAATTGTAGAGCATCAGTCCATAGGACCACATCACAATGCGAAGGGGAATGGCATAAATCGACGTATACAAAGCGCCTTCCTGCCCGAAAGCGGCCTGGCCGACGACAAGTCCAAGCGTCCCCGCATTATTGGATACCGTACCGTATTCAAGATTCAGACGCTTTCCCGGATCGGATACGCATTTCCAGATCCATCTCGACAGAAAGATGAACAGAATCTGGCTGAGGATCGCAATGATCAGAATGGAAAAGGTAGACTGCAGAATTTCTGTCGTCAGCGCGGTCTGAAACGAATGAAAAATGGAGCAGGGAAGAATCAGATTCATGACCAGGGCATTGATCTGCGTCGCACCAGATCGGGAAATGATCTTTCGCTTTCCCAGAAAATACCCGATCAGCAAAAAGGCAAGAAGCTGGATTTGAAGCTCAATCATAAAACCTCCAGAAGTTCCGCCAAAAGACGAGTGACCTCTCTCTTATTGCGGATTGGAATCCAAAAAAAGAATGGATTGGAATCAAAAAAAAGAATATGGTATTAATCTAGCGCGTATACCTCACCTTTAAAATGAAATCTGGAAATTTGCAGAAAACGGATTCGTATTTCCCGATTTATGCGGGATCCGATGCTTTATCAGATCCGGGGACGGCAGCACAATTCAGACGAAATAAAGACGCGTAAGAGGCTTAGAAATGGTGTTTGCAAGGAGAAAAGGAAGGGAATGAATTTGTTCCCTTTAATGAAGAGATCTGTATTTTAAACGTTCTGCCAGGATGCAAACAGAATGTAAGGAGCCTGGTCAGGACCGGAAAAACGGATAGGATGATTTTCTTAAAGAAATTCTATAAAATAGGTGAGGCCCGCTTTTCGAAAAGAAAACGGGGTATAAAAAACTATTCCCGCTTTCAGGGGTTCGCAAACCCTGTTGGCATCTCAGTGTGAAAGGAGGAAAGAAAATGAAACGAATTCCCGTATGCCTCTTAGGCGGTCTGCTCGTTCTTGGCGGCTGTTCTTCTCATTCGGATCGTTCATCTTCTCTTTCTTCCCAATCTTCGGTTTCGTCCGTATCGGTCGCAAAAGCCGATCTTGTTCCGGTCCTGGATCAGAACACCCTGAATTCCATACTTTCCAATGCCGGATGGTATGTGGAAGTCGGACAGCCAGGCAGCACCTCGATTTTTGGAGATAGTACCCCCACAAACCTGACTATGGGGCAGTACTCTACCGAACAAGGTGAAAAAATGGGGATTGTCTGCGCCTGGTTTGCGGACGAAGAAGCCGCCGGCAAAGCGTTTGCGTATCTCCTTCCAAAAGAAGAAAGCGCCTATGAGCTTTCAAAAGAAGGGGAGCATATTCAGGAAGTCTGGATTGCCATGCCGGAAACCAGCTGGCTGATTCGTCAGCAGGGCAAATGCATCTATGCGGCCTTCACCAATTCCGTAACCACCAAGAAATTTCTCATGGATCAGTTCAGTGCGCTGAAGCCATAATCTTCCGCGAATTCTTACTTAGAAATTTGCGCTTTCTTTCGCTGGACACAGCTGCACAAGCCTGTCGTTCTGAGAAAGTCGGATGAATGAAAACAGTAAATGCAGCAGCTGAGGGCCTCGTTTGGCCGTTCTTGCTGCCTTTACGCTTTCCATTCATCCGTTTTTTTGTTTTTAACGAAAGACAGGACAAGGAAAAAACGAAGTTCGGATCTGCAAAATCCGAACTCTGGCTGGATTGGCTTTTATTTGAAGTTCCAGTCATCCTGATGCAGTGAATCGCTCACAGCACCGGTTGAAACGTTGACATACACGTCCATCACGGCAACGTTTGCGGAGACCATGAGGCCGGCTGCTTTGCGCCTTGCGACTTCTTCCTCACCGTCCGAATAACGAAGGGTACAGGTGAATACAGGGCCGTTCTGCTGAACATCTGTGATACAGGAATAGAATCCAGAAGGTTCGTTCAGCCACATATAGTGGTCGATAATAATATCCTCAAAACGTTCTTCAAAAGTGCTCGTATCGGAACACGTCAGATCCACTGGCGCGCGTACATATACTCATCATCCTGCAGACAGATATACCGACCATCCCAGAGTTTGCCCCATAACGATCCGTCTTTGGCCTGCGAGGTTTCCTGAACAAGAAGATAATGTCCTGCCCTGCAGAGACCTGTGTCTGCGGAAGAACGGTCAGGCTGGCTGCGTATCGTCATATCGTAATTGGTCAGATAACCGGCAAGTGCTGTCTGGTTCTTTTTTTCAAAATAGGGCTCTACGATTTCGGGTTCTTTAGTGCTGGAATAACTGGCATTCTGCAGCTCATTAAGATCCACAAGCTGCCAGGTTCCGTTTTGGAGAATCGGAACATTGGAACCGATCGGCATAGCGCCGCTCTCAATGTCGGCGCAATAGATCGGATCAAGATTTTCATCAAACAAATACCAGGTTTCGCCGGTTTTGCCGGCAATGGCATCGAAGTCCACAAAGTCGCCCTGGTCAAAGCCAAGGACGGCCTTATTTACGCGGGCATTGAGCAGCATATACTCTTGACCGGCGGGAATGCAAAGCAGATTCGATAATTCCTGTCTTATATAGGCGGTTGACTGTCCGCTCGCTGTTATTTCCTGACCCAGACAGAGTCCCTGGTCTGGACTGTACGGCCCGCTGATCTGATCGAATTCCGGCAGCCACAGGTAGTATTCTGAGCTGGCTTCATCCTCCACTTCTGTACCATCCATACGGAGACGCACCACCGCAGACGGCGCGAAGGTCGGAGAACTGAGCAGAGCCCCCGTATAATCTCTGAGAATGACGCTGTGGTCGTCTGTCAGATAGTAGCGCTGCGTCTGGGCCGTGCCGCCTCCTCCAAACGCGCCTTCTGGCGGCAGCGCTGTAGGAAGCAGGGCGGAGTGATCCCAATCGTCGTCATTGATCAGAAGACAGGATTCAATATGAGAAAAATTGGGCCGGTGAAATACTGCATATTTTTGTACTGACAGTCGACGACGGTTTCTCCATTCTGATCGACGTATCCATACAGACCGTCCTTTTTGATAATCCATCCCTGATCCTGAAAGCGTTTGGGATGTTCATCCAGTTTTCCCAAATCTGCTTTAGCAGCAAAAACCGTTTTATTCGAATTTTCTTCTGCGCTCGCTGTCGGCTGCGTGAAAGACTGCTGTTCCTCTGGCTGAGCAGAAGTATCTTTTGGTTTTGCTGAAGTACATCCAGTCATCGTCAGAACCATCATGAGCAGTACCGCTTTTTTCATTCGCTTCATTTTCTGCATTTTTCCTTTCTATCGTCCACGGATATTCCAGTATCCATTCGCTTCCTGACAAAGCAGCCATACCTCAGGGGTGAATGTACCTGGAGTGTAGCAGTATCCCCAGAGATTGCCGTCCAGGTCTACAGTGAAAGCCGCAAGCAGAACGGAAGCGCCTGCTGGAAATTTCAGACCGCTGTCTGTATCCGATGCCAGATCGGGTTCGGAATATCCTTCGAGATCGCTGGTCAGAATATTTGTGCCAGGATCGGGAAGGTTTCTTCTTAGACGAAAGGTGTTAATTCCCTGCGTTTCTTCAAGCAGCAGATCGCCATCGGGCAGGGTGGTAGTGTTAAAAATGACATCTCGAAAATAGATGGAGTTCTCATCCCGAATGCTCCACAGGGTACTGTCCCGTTCGCCAGAGTGGAAACCATTGCTGTCATCAAGAGTCACTTCCACTTCATTATCACGGAAGACCCATTCCGCCTGATTGCCGTGCTAGACACCGCCGATTCGATCCATCATGTTCTGGCGAACCTCATCTTCGTCTGTCCAGCTCATCAGGTACGTCCCTCCGGCATCGCTTGTACAGATCCAGAAGTCTTCCTTCGTCTGTGCCCAGACAGAGTTGCCTTCGGAAACAAATTTCACGATATCGACCATGTCGCCTCCGGAATAGGTAGGCATGATTACACCAAACCCTTTCCCGTCTTTAAAGTCGGAATAGGCTTACAGAGATTTTTGAACTTCATAGCGGCCGATTTGCCAGTCCACTGTACTTTGTGACCGCCCTGTGCTTTCAAAAGGATTTGAAAAGGAGCTTTCTTCACTTTGACTGGCGGCAAGGAGGCTGTCTTCATTCTGGGCGGGACGCTCCTGCTGATCGGCTGAAGAAGTCTGAGCACATCCTGACAGAGCCATGACGCTGATCAGGCAGATGCCCCTGAATCTGTAGCTGTTCTTCATATTTTTCTTCCTTTCCGGGATCTTCCATTTAGTTAACAGTTACAATTCAAAGTAATAACGACGATAGTAAAAGATCACATCATTCTTTCAAAAAGAAGCAAAATCCGCATACGATTCGTCATATGCGAAGACTTAACGCGGTCTGAATTGCCGGAAGGGCAGGGAGGGTGAAAAGGGAAAATGTTCGGGTTTCCTGGAAAAGACAGTGAACTGAATGGAGCGAGCACTGACAGATTTGGAAGGAATGAACATGTGTTATCTCGATATTGTTGTATTGTTGTCTGGTCTGTCAGTCCAAACTTGTATGTTCTCGAATACCTCCTGGCTAACTGGAATGCTAATGTCTGGATGGAATGACTTAGGTTAAAATCGTCTAACTGGAAAGTGAAAAAATTCTGGATCAATTCATTGCCTTTTCAAAATAAAGTGATAATATAAATCACGCACGACAGGATGTAGCTTAGTTTGGTAAAGTGCTTGGTTCGGGACCAAGAGAGCGCGGGTTCAAATCCCGCCATCCTGACCATGAAGTCAATCGCCCCTTACATAAGGGGCTTTTTTATTTGCTTTTTTTGGAATGTGCGAAAAATGTTCTATTTGAACTTCATAGCATTCATGATATCGTTGTCATCTTCTCGAATCAGATGCCCATAAATATCAGTTGTCATTGATACAGAAGAATGGCCCAGGCGCTTTGAAATCTTGAAAAGCGGCACGCCGGCGTCGATCAGATTGGATGCATGAGAGTGCCTGAAGCTATGAATTTTGACTCTGGGGAGCCCTGCATCATCCAGAGCCTTGTTCTTGATTCGCTGCACAGTCGTATAGGCAAGCTGACGAGGACCGCCAAAGATGAACCAGTCTTCGGAAAAGTGTACAGAGGTTTCGTAATAGTTTCTGAGCCGATCGACAACATCAAGAAGATCATCATCGAGCTGAACAGTCCGCAGACTTCCTTTGGTCTTCAGCTGCTTGAATTCGCTTGTATCTTTGTCCCACTGCCGCCAGACTTTTGCACGACCTCTCTGAATGTCTGCAAAGGTGAGTGACATTGCTTCGTTGCTCTCATGCCGGTCCAATACAGCCAAAAGAACAGATCGCGGTAGATCTGATGATTATCCGGGATTGCTGCAAGAAACTCCGCAAACTGGTGACGATCAAGAATCTCAACTTCTTTCAGTTTCTCCTGTGTGGTTTCCTTATACCGTGGAAAGCCTTTGAGTGGATTCCTTGGAAGCCCCCATTGGACACAGCCGTACTCCAGGCAGCCGTTCAAATCTGTGTAAAGCTTGTTTTTCCGATAGCTGGAAAGAGTGCTGAAATGTTCGTCTTCAAGGATGACTCGAATGTCAGCTGATGTAATGAAGAATACATTTTTGTCCATGATCGTCTGACAATACAGCGTAAGGATCCGACGCTTATCGTCCCTCGTGGCGGCTGTATTATCTCTGCCACTTTCAAGGATCCATTCATCCATCAATTTAGAGAAAGTTCTGCCCTTCTTTTCAGCCTGAACTGGCTGACTTAAAAATTCCCTTTCGGCTGCTTCCGCCTCTTTCTTTGAGTTATACCATTTCGAGCCTTTTCGGCGATGAATACCATCAGGAGTATCGTAGTAGGTTGAGAAGCGATAACGCATCTTGCCTTTGAACTTCTCTTTTTGAATTGCCATAATATCAATGTCCTTTCTACTCGTTTGAAAGACACGCCTCCAGATGGTGCGAACACCTGGAGGCACTTTTATTTATCAGTTGCATGCGCTGAGCTATTAAACCTCGGCTTTTCCAATTACTTTCCCTAGAGTGGGTGACCAAACGTGATAAAGTTTGCCAGCACTGTGGAGCAACAGATAATTTGCAGGTGCATCACATTTCTCACTGGTCAGATGACCCAGTAAACCGAATCAATCCGGATAACGGAATTTTGTTATGCAAAAATACCATAGGGAGGAACATCCAGAATTAGCATCTGGTCTATTTAGCTTAAAACGGGAGGTGATGTCTCATGGCAAAACTAACAAAGAAACAGGAGTTATTTTGTCTCGAGAACCTCACCGATTTTAATGCGACTCAAGCGGCTGTTCGGGCTGGCTATCGAAACAAAGCCGCTCGGCAGATTGGCACGGAGAACCTGTCAAAACCGGCTATTAAGGCACGTATCGCTGAATTGGTAAAAGAGCGTGAAAGCAAGCTGATCTGTACGGCAGATGAAGCTTTGAAAGTTGTTACGCAGATAGTTCGAGGCGAAATGTCTGATGAAGTGTTCAGGACCACAGCGGACGGGGAGCAGGTTCACGATGAGCTGAGGGCGTCGACACGGGACAGACTGAAAGCGGCGGAAATCATCATGAAGGTGAACGGCCTTTTTGAAAAGAATGTGAACCTGGTCGTTGACGTTCCGCAATTTGCAGGAGAAAGCGATCTTGAAGACTGAGAAGATCTACCTGCCTGATATCGTCGGCAAAGGCTATTCCACGTTCTGGAACTTCCGCGGTCGTTACCGGGTTGTAAAAGGCAGCCGAGCGTCCAAGAAGTCCAAGACGGCAGCTCTCTGGTTCATCTACAACCTGATGAAGTATCCCGGATCCAACCTGCTGGTTGTCCGCAAGACGTACAGAACGCTCAAAGACAGCTGTT
>NZ_JBKXLD010000022.1:0-24604 GCF_047010065.1 Allobaculum sp. | reverse complement strand
AATTATCCCAAGGAGGCGGTCGAGAAAATACCCGTCTTTTATTTGACGCTTACTGCAGAACGGAGAAATCGTGTGGGCATAAAACACTTCCAGAAGTTCCACATCCGAAGTGATCAGAGCGATCAGATCGCCCTTTTTACGCCCGTCCAGCCGGGCTGGACCGAGCCGGCGCAGCTGACCGAAAACTTTATCGCGAATCGTGGCCAGAAGACGAAAGGCAATGTAGTGGTTGCACGCCTGCTCGCCATAGTGAAGGACGCCGCGCAAAACGGCGAACAGTCCCATGCAAAGGCAGGCTGTCCCGAAGGAGATCGAAATGGAGCCAGGTATATGGGAGAATGCGGCCAGGACGGCCATCATCCCGATTCCGGCAGCACACACGAATCCGGCGGTTCCGGCCAGAATGGCCAGAATCATCCAGCATTCCATGCCGTGCACCAGCTTGAGCAGACTGCGCAGTACGCCAAAGGTGGAGAGATTCTTATTCGTTTTCTTCGCGTTCATACAGACTTTCTCCTTTCACGTACTGTTCCAGTTTCTGCTGGGCAGAATAAATGCGTTCGAATTCGCCCCCGGCTTCTTTCAGATCTTCGAATCGTCCCTGTTCAACGAGTTTTCCATGGGCGAAAACGAGAATCTGCTTCGCGCGTTTCACGTTGGAAAGGCGATGGGTAATAAAGAAGACGGGATGCTCTTTGGAAAATTCCTCGATTAAATGAACGAGAATGGCTTCGCTGGCAGCATCAATGGAAGAAGTTGCTTCATCGAGCAGAAGCGCGGAGGGTTCGCTGGAGAGAAGCCGGGCGAACGCCAGCCGCTGTTTCTGTCCGCCGGATAGGTTGGATCCGCCTTCCTCCAGGACAAAATCCAGGCCGCCCCGCTTCTGGATGAGCGGCCAGATCAGCGTTTTTCTGAGAATCTCGATCAGGGTTGGATCATCGATTTCTCTTGATCCGTACAGGTTTTCGCGGACGGTTCCCGCAAAGAGGACCGGCTGGCTGTTCAGAACGCCGATGTGACGAGCCAGACTTTTTCTCGACAGACTTTCCAGCGGCTGATCGTTGAGCGTCAGCGTTCCATCGTCAAAACGCAGGCGTCCATAAAGCAGGGAAGCCAGAGTGCTTTTTCCCGAACCGGATTCGCCTGCGATGCCATACAGACCGTTTCCCTGAAGCGAAAAGGATACATGTTCGAGCGCTGGCTTTGTCGCCTCTGGATACGTGAAGGACAGATCTCTGGCTTCGATATCCAGAGCCGGAAAAGCCGAGTCCAGACAAAGTTCCTCGCTGCCGTCCTGAACGGGAGTGTCGAGAATTGCGAACATTTTATCGGCTGCCGCGGATCCATTCATGGAAATATGGAAATAACTGCCCAGCGTACGCATCGGCAGAAAAAATTCCGCGGAAAGCAGGATGATCGAAAGCATTGTGGAGGCACCGATCTGTCCGTGCAGGCAGCCGTAAAGCGCCATACCCATGCCCAGCGCGCTTCCGCCGTAGGCAACAAGGTCCATGACGGAAATCGAGTTGAGTTGCATGATGAGAACGCGCATGGTAATGCGGCGGAAGTTTTCCGCCTGACGGTTCATCTTTTCGTGATAGAGGCCATCCGTTCCGTAAAGCTTGAGGGTGGTAAGTCCCTGCAGGTTTTCCAGGAAGTCATCCGACAGCCCCGTGTACTGATCCCAGTAGCGGGAAAGCAGTTTTTTGGCAAATTTCTGTACGGCGATGATGGAAACAGGAATAAGCGGAACGCAGACAAACAGCACAAGGGCTGCCGGCCAGTAAAGAAATCCGACGATCAGAAACAGCGTGAGCGGAGCGAGCAGAGCGTAAAAGAACTGCGGCAAATACTGGCCAAACCAGACTTCGAGCTGTTCAACGCCTTCGCTGGTCAGCTGGGAAATTTCCGAGGTACTCCATCGGTTGCGATAGCTGCTGCCAAGCTGGCTGAGCTTGTCAAAAAGACGTTCGCGCAGCTGCCGGCGAACAAGGGCCGCGGCCTGGAACGAAGCACGGGAGGCCATTTTTAAAGCCATCTGGCGCACAATCAGACAGGCAAGAACGAGTAAAGCGGTATTCCATACGGAAAGGGAAGGCGTCCCGAAAATGGAGGCTGCGCATACGCACAGCGCGATCGTGGAAAGGCTCGAAGCCAGCAGGGAAATCCACTGAAAGAAAATGTTTCTGCTAATATAAGGAAACGTATCCGGGAAGGCTTTCAGAAGACGTTTGTTCAGCATAAAGGGCTCCTTTCTGATGCTCCTTGCATAAAGACGGACATTCCGTCTCCAAATGAAAAAGGTCGCAATCCATGCTGCCGCGCTGACCCGGTCTGTTTTCAAAAGGCGGGGGAGAGTCAGAAAGTTAGCGTGGATTAACGGTTTGCGCTGACTAACTATACAGATGGATTTTCCCGTGTGCAAGCCATTCCTTTCGCTTTTCGAACAAAAAGGGATCCAATTTGTATGAATTCGCTTTCCGGACTGACGGACAGGAGAGCGGATGAAAGAATAGAAAATTTATCGTCTACGCAAAAAAATGAGCAGAAAATGAAAAAGGCCGCATGGCCGTAAGGAGAGGAGCGATTATATGCTGATATCGGCATCCCATCTGCATTTGGACTATGGAGACGGCCGTTCACCGATTCTCGACGATGAATCGATGGACGCCGAAGTTTCGGAAAAAATCGGACTGGTGGGCCGCAATGGTGCAGGGAAATCCTCTCTGCTCAAAATCCTGGCGGATCCCCAGACCACAGCGGGCAAAATCATCCGCAAGTCCGGAATGAAAACCCACATTCTGGAACAGAATCCCGTCTTTACGCAAAAGACGATCTGGCAGGAGATGAAAGCGGCCAACGACGCGCTGAGCGATCCGCGCGATGACTATGAACTCAAGGCCATTCTGACGCGTCTCAAGCTGGACGATTTTGACGCGCCGATCGAACCGCTTTCCGGCGGCCAGAAGCGCCGTCTTTCGCTTGCCCTGACGCTGGCGGACCGGGCGGATCTGCTTCTTCTGGATGAACCGACCAATCATCTTGATATTGAAATGATTGAATGGCTGGAAAACTGGCTTTCCAAAACGAAGGCGACTGTCATTACCGTTACGCATGATCGCCGCTTTCTGGAACAGGCATGCACCCGAATTCTGGAGCTGACCGACGGTCATCTGTACAGTCATCCCGGCTCCTACGCCGAATACCTGGAAGCCAGAGAAAAACGGGAAGCGGATGAACAGGCAAGAGCCGCCAAACGGGAAAACCTGTACCGTCACGAACTCGAATGGGTACGGGCTGGCGTGCAGGCGCGTTCCACAAAGCAGAAGTCCCGTCTCGACCGGTTTGAAGAACTGCGCGCGCAGCGAACCAGCCGGCAGAACAAGACGATGGAACTGCGCTTTCCCAGCGAACGCCTGGGCAAGAAGACGCTCGAATGGCAGAACCTTTCCTTTGGCTATACGCCTGAGAAAATTCTGTTTCATGACTTTTCCTACCACTGCAAAAGAACGGACCGCATCGCGCTCGTCGGACCGAACGGCTGCGGAAAATCGACGTTCCTCAATCTGGTCGACGGCGATCTGACGCCGCTCACCGGCGCCTTTAATTTTGGCTCCACAGTAAAAATCGGCTATTTCCGACAGATCCCCGATCCGGCGGATGGAAACCTTCGTGTTCTGGACTATATCGAAAAAGAAGCCAAGGCAGTCGTTACCCTCGACGGCGAACAGAGCGCTTCGGCTATGCTCGAACGATTCCTGTTTGATAAGACCAGGCAGTATCTTCCGTTAAACCGGCTTTCAGGCGGCGAACGGCGCCGTCTCGAACTCGTTCGCGTGCTGATGAAAGCGCCGAACGTCCTGCTGCTCGACGAGCCGGGAAACGATCTGGATATCGAAACGCTGGAAGTTCTCGAAGACTATCTCGATAATTTCCCCGGCATAGTGCTGTTCGTTTCTCACGACCGTTTCTTCATCGACCGTACCGCGACCGAGCTGTTTGAACTGCAAAGCGACGGGACCTTCCTGCGTATTAGCGGAGGCTATTCCGATCTGCAGGTGTTCAAGGAAGAAGAACGCCGCCAGGACAAAGCCAGACCGGCCAGTGCAGCCATTTCTGCCCGTCCAAAGGAAAAGAAGATTTCCTTTTCCTCCAAAGAGAAACGGGAGCTGGAAGAAATTCCACAGAAACTGGAAGCCAATACGGCTCGCATTGAAGAAATCGATCATCTTCTCGAGTCGGAAACGGATTATAAAAAAGTGGCCGAGCTGAGCGATGAACGCGAAGCCCTTAGCCAGACCAATGAACAGCTTGAAGAGCGTTGGATGGAGCTCGAAGAAAAGCGGGAAGAAACCGCAAAACTTTACGCCGCGAAAAAATAAGAAAACGAGTAAGAATACTAGACGAGTAAGAAAACGAACAGGAAAAACAAGAAAAAAGAGGAAAGCCCGAAGAGCTCGCTCAAAAACGCTTCTCTCGAAAGAATTCGTTCGAAAAATTGAAAACTTAAAACGATGCGAAAAGCCGGTCTGGATTCGAGCCTGTCCAGACCGGCTTTTCGCATGGACGCTCTGGATCTGCAGGGCCTTCGGGCATAAGGCAGCCTGGCCTCTGGGGAGCATTTCTATAATGAATGCACAGCAGGTCTCTTTTTCGAGCAGAAGCCAGATGGAACGGATCAATGCTTTCAAATTAGGGCAAGATCTCGGGCCCAGGGCGCTCAAGAGTGCGGCCGACCTTCTGATCGACAGAAATTTGTTGGAGCCTGCAGAAAGTGAGTGGATAGCGATGAGTGATTTTCTGAATCATTTAAAAGAAGATGTCGAAAAGGGCGGCGAAGAAATCAAGGACGTATGGGATCATGCCAAAGAATCTTTTGAAGCCGATGCCGCTGCAGAAAATGCGGAACTGGATTCCTACCATGATCTGTTTGCCTGGGCAGACGGCAGTCTGCTCGCCCTTCCGTTTGACGAGAAGGAAATTTCGCAGAAAGACCAGGAAATGCGGACGCTGGCTGTCATGGCAGTGAAAGATCAGTCGATCTGTGCGCCAGCGGACGGTGTGATTGAATCAATCGATCTGCCGCAAAATACGATTGTGATCAAGACCAGTCCCGTGAATACGCTGGCGATTAAAGTATGCGTCGGCACTGTTTCCTTTGAAAAGGATGCGACGATTCTCGTTCATCCCGGTCAGGATGTACAGGCCGGCCAGCCGTTAGTTCGCTTCGCCCATCCGATCGAAGCTAAGTCGAAGCTGATGCTGGCGGAACCGAAGACGTTTGCGGATTTTAAAGGCGCCGGCTACGTTCCAAACCATGAACCGGGCGTCATCGGACGAAACGAAATTATTATCACCACCCAGCCGAAGGCAAAAGTGTACAAGGCGTAAAGACGGGCATATCCAAAAGGGCCCATGACAGGGCTCGATATAATGAAGTCAATCAAGGAGGTCTGAATCATGAGTGATTTCTTTAAAGATCTGGGAAAAGATGTGAAAGAGGGCTGGGACAAAATGTCCGACTCTGTAGAAAAGGAAGCGGAAAAGCTGAAAGCTGACTTCGAAAGCGACAAGGAAAAAGCCAAGGAAAAAGCCGCAGACGTAAAAAAAGAGACCGAAGCCAAAGAAGCTGAATGCAAGGCAGATCTTGCCAAGGATGATGCCAAGGCAAAAGCCGATACCAAAGCCTTCAACGAAAAAGTCAAAGCCGGTGCAGAAGAATTTGCCAGCGATGTGAAAAAAGGCTATGACGACGTCAAGGACAAAGTCGAAGACGCTGCTGACAAAGCAAAAGCTGACGTAAAAAAAGACACAGCCGATGCGAAAGAAAAAGTCGAAGCTTTCAACAAAGATGTAAAAGCCGACGTGAAAAAAGCAGAAGACAAACTCAAAAAGTAGTCCCCAGGCATACCCAAAACTGAATAATTATCTGGCCGGATAACTCCGGCCTTTTTCCTGCTGAAAACTTTTTGTTCCGTAACGGACCGGCTGCCTTTACGAAGAACCGGTCAGTCGGAAAACGGGAAAATGAAGCATTTTTCCAGGGGATAACCGAGGCGAAAAATCATTGAAAAAAGTGCCCGCAAAGCATCAGAAATGATCTGAATGCGATGGGACCGGACGGCTCCTTCAACCGGGATTTGAAAGGCAAAAAGCTGGATTCTGAGATGAAAAAAGTTAAGAATTCTGATCAGATGTTTGTCTTTTTGCACTTGACATTTTTGTATGGAATCGATGGCTAAAATTGTTGTCGGATTCCCTATAAGCTTGTTAAAATCAACAATAAGAGGTTATAGCTATATCTGAAACGATTGCATATGTCAGGCGAAGCGGATATGCATACAGGAATATTCGAAAAAAAACGCCTCATGCGGCAAGAAATTCTAACGATTTGAGGTTTACAAATCAGGGAATGTTGATTTTTCAATCGTTACAGGTAGTATAAAGAACGTAGAAGAAATAGAAGGGTATCTTTATGGTCAAGAACAACATCGAAGTGGACATTAAAGTTAAAATTCTCGAAGGGGGATATACCCAGGAACGTCTCGGCACCAAAATTGGAACTACTTCCCAGTACGTTAATCGCATCATCAAGAAGAAAGAGGGCCTTCTGAACAAGACCTTTATTCAGATGATGGAGGCTCTTGGTTACGATATTGAACTGGTTTATGTCCCTTGCGAGAATCACGACAATTAATAATCTCGAGCAAGTACAATCATCGACGAACTGATCATAGAAAAACAGAGAGATCCGCGCGGTTTCTCTGTTTCTTTTTTCTTTACCTGGATTTTTGGAAAAGCGGAAGATTTCACCCGCCCATAAAAGCGTGAGGGAATCCTGCTATACTGAAAAACGAGCCCGATCCGCTCCTGCTGAAAGATCGATTAAAGTGCTTCTCCTGCAAATCTCGAAAGAGAGGAGTTCGAAACAATTCCAGAAGCCATGCAGGAAACGGCATCAAGAATACGGAGGAATACCATGTCGCAAGCTAACAACGGAAAAAAAGTCATCGCCTACAACCGGAGCGCCCGGCATGAGTATGAAATTCTCGAAACTTACGAGGCAGGCATTGAACTCAAGGGAACCGAAATCAAAAGCGTACGAAAAGGAAAAGTGCAGCTGAAGGACTCCTATATTTCCATTCGCAATGGACAGGCCACGGTGAAGGATATGCACATTTCCCCGTATGAATTTGGCAACCGCTTCAACCATGATGAAACCCGGGACCGCCGTCTGCTGCTTCACAAAAACGAAATTCTGAAACTCGATCAGGCAGTCCGCCTGAAAGGGCTGACTCTGGTTCCACTGTCCATGTATATTTCCCATGGTCTGGCCAAACTGGAAATTGCGCTGGCCCGAGGCAAGAACATTCATGACAAGCGGGAAACCGCCAAAAAGCGCGATGCGGAACGCGATATTCGCAAGGCGCTCAAAGGCAGCTGGTCCTGATCGCGCTTTACCGCTCTGGATCTGTACCGCCTGGAAAACGGTCAAAACCGGCCGCCGCTTAAAAAAATTGAAATCGAAAATCTTTTGCTTGCATACAGTTTGAATTTTGCTAGAATATTTAATCGAGGACGACATGCCGGGGATGTTTCTGGCATTCGATGAGTAATTGTTTGGACTCAGTCACAGCCGGGTGATTCCGTTAAAATCATTCAAAATAAACGCTAACACATTTAACTTCGGCCGCACCAACACTGGTGCCATGGCCTTCGCTGCTTAATTTATTCACTACGCGTGATCGCAGCCTGTTCAGATCAGTTCGCTTTCTTATCGTCTGAACAGATGGCGTAAAGAAGATAAGCTGACGAAGCGACTGGCTTCGCCGGACGAAAATCCAACAGTCACCCCATCAGAAATTGTGTCTGTCCAAGTCTGATGGTCAAATGACAGACTAAGCTGTAAACACTGATTCGTGGGACATTGCTTAGACGCGAGTTCGACTCTCGCCATCTCCACCAAATGAAGACCACAGTGATGCAAGTCCTCTGCAGAGATAGTGCAAGTCTATCCGTCTTCATTAAATATGGGGTGTTAGCTCAGCTGGGAGAGCGCATGGCTGGCAGCCATGAGGTCAGGGGTTCGATCCCCCTACGCTCCACCATATGGAAATAACCCTTTAGGTAAAGCGCCTAAAGGGCCTTTTTTTTTGTTATGTGCGATTTGTGTGCGATTTTTTCTTGGTCGTATGCAGTGCCGACAGAACATCGTCTTCTGATCTGTCGACCAGGTGGCCGATTATTCCTTTCCGGAAAAAGAAAAGAGTCGGTCAGGGATCTTAATAAATCGCTGAAACAGATTGAATTGGTATTTCGATTAGGTTGCCATCTATCCCTTCAATAAGCAAAGCATCATCATAATTGTCAAAATCATCTTTATCTAAAATCTGAATGAATATGCCGTTAACCGGCGGGCTATCTGTACAAACCACCGAAATGGGCTTATCTGTTTTCATTTTTACTCTGTTCATTACGTCTTCTAAACTCATTTGATGGTCTCCCCGGAACTAGATGTGCTCCTGTCTTGGAAAAATTTATCACAACAGTATCTGTATCTTCATTTGAAGTCTTTGAGATATACTCTCCAATTTTAGTTTTTATCAATTGAAAACTGTTCCACTTTGGTCGGAAGGGGGGCCTCCCTGTCATAGTTATCGGAACCCTGCTCTTCCGGGTGAATACATCAGGCCACTTTTCTTGTTAAGGCACGAGGAATACGACCTGTTCAAGTTTGATGGATATATACCATATTTAAATATAAAGCAGGTTTCTGAATTTTCTGAAACAGAAATGAGATACTGTGTCTGCAAAACAGGAAGATCAGACCGCTTGTCGCTTGCATCAGAAATTGCACCTCCTTGGACAGACAAAAAAGCGCTGGCTAGGCAGCGCTCTCTGAATCGTGCTGCGGAATGAATTTTTCCATCTCCTGAGCAATGGCGTCATTCTCGTAAATGCCCTGGTCGCGGCAGGCGCAATGGAAGTCATAGCATAAATCCAGCGGCATACAAACATTTGATGATGATTTCGGGATTTACGTCTTTCTTCTTTTTGGAAATATACCAGTGCAGGAAGACTCCAATAAGGACAATCACGATGAGGCTGGATATCGCCTTAATCAGATAGTAATGCGTGCTGTGCATGAATTTTGGTTACCATGTGCAGAAAAGACATTCGAATCCATTCCAAAGGCGGTGTGTCGATTTACCCGCTCGCTTACAGCAGCAGGGCGATTAGTGAACTGACCAGATCCACAAGGAATTGGGGAGCGGAAAGAAGCAGGGAACAGTAGAGAAGATCTTCCAGAGCTCTTTTGATTCTGGATCGGGTACGTGATTTGCTTTTGCAGGAGCGATCTTCAGTCAAATCGGGATTCGATTCATGGTACATCGGTTTTTACCTCGCTTTCTTCAGACTTGAAGTCCAAAGATGAAGGATAAGAAATTCAGAAGATTGAGGATTCCCAAACACCCGAATCCGAAAAGGCAGAATCCGGGCTTTCAGGATGCGCCCGAGAAAATGGATGAAAAAATGAAAAAGAAATGCGGACAGAGCACTGGAGAACGTGGAGAACTTTCAAAATGGAAATTTTACCCGTCTTCGCGGATCCTTCCGCCCTGTACCAGCGATGATTTTTGATTTGCGCTTCCTGAATCGGACTGAGAATGCCGGCAAGTGAATCCCGCATTTCCAGGTGCAGGCATCTGCTGCTCAGTCTTTCTGAAAAACAGATCATTCAAAGGTTAGGAGAATCGCATATGACAACGAGGGAGAACGTATTAAGCGCAGAAGAAAAGAAATTAGTCTTACGCAAAGCGAACTGGCGGAGCGTCTGGGCTACACCAGCAAAGCTGCGATCAGCCGCATTGAACGCGGCGAGAACAATTTCCCGCTCAACAACATTGAGGCGTGGGAAAAAGCTCTGCATACCACCCGCGATTACCTTCTCAGCAAATCCGACATGAATGATCTCAACGGCCAGTCCTTTACCTGGACAGCCAGGGATAATGTCATGAATAAAATCGATGCCGGCGATACTGTGAAATTGGACAAGACCTCCGCTGCGCAGAGCGGCGATCTGGTTCTAGCGGATGTGAATGGCGCCATCGTCGTGCGCCGCCTGATTCAGAAAGACGGCGTGACGATGCTGCGGGCGGATAATCCGGATTACGAAGATTTCTTCAATCCGAAGTTTCAAATTCTTGGGGCTGCGGTTTCGGTAGAGAAGGTGCTTCATTAAATGCTTTTGAACGGTACGTTCTAACCGTTTCTGCCGTATCTTCTCCCTATCCTGTCCGCGTTGAGTCGAGCGTTCGCTCCGGATTTGTTAAAATTCAGGAGCTGTCCACTCAGTCTGAATGGGACGAGCGAATCCTGCTAAAGCTGGCAGGCTGACCGGTCGCTTTGCAGGCGACACTTAAAAACGGCGGGAAGATTTACCGCGAAACAAAACGGGGAATCCGGCGCACGATAAGGTGAATATTACGCGCGGTTGTGCGGGATTGCCGGCAGGATGTACAGACGCAGCTGCAGGAGAGAAAACGGAAATGAAACTGGTATCGAGAATGACACCCGCTCTGCTCAAAAAGTGGAACGAGACGCAGACGATGGAAGAAAAGGATCTTTGTGGACTGGTTTTCTGCATGCCCAATGGAGCAGATGCGCTCTGGTCCAGACCAGAGCCGGAAGATCTGGAAATTGTAGTGGACAGACAAAATCTCAAAAATCCCGTGGAAGGCAAAACGGATCTTGTGCGGACCTGGACGAGTGTGAAAGACACGCCGCTTCGCCATCCGCACGCGTTTTCCATACGGCCTGCGGCTTCAATTGAGCGGACCTGCGTACTGATGAACACGTCGATGATTGATGAAAAATGGGTTCGACCGGCTTTGAAGCCGCTCCTTGCCCCGAATGACGAAGTTTGCGTTCTGGCATTCAGCTTTTTTGACGATACGAAAACGCTTGAGGATTGGAACCGTCAGTACAAGAAGGGCCAGGGCATCTGGTACCGCTCGAATACGGATGTGTTTTTCGCCTACGGCCTGAAAGAAAAACAGATTCACTGGGTCAATTACTTCACCGACTCCATCCCGCAGATGAAAGAAGCCATTCTTAATTCCAGTGTGCTTCTTCTGACTGGCGGCGCGCCGGATCTGATGTATCGGCGCATTCGGGAAAAGAAGCTTTCCGGCCTGCTTCGGCGCTATCAGGGTCTGGTGATCGGCTATTCCGCCGGCGCCATGATCCAGCTTGGGGAATACCACATTACCCCGGATGAAGATTATCCGCAGTTCTGCTGGAAAAACGGACTCGGCTATCTCACGGACTTCGATGTGGAAGTGCATTTTCAGAACACGCCCCATCAGCTCCGGCATATTCAGCGGGCACTGAGCGAACGCCACCGTCCGGTTTATGCGATCGACGAAAAAGGCGGCATGATTGTTCAGCCAGATGGAACAAAAAGCTTCTTCGGAGCGGTGACGTGCTTCGATCCAAAAACCAAATAAGCAGGAAAACGGAAAGTAAGAAAACTGACAAAGAGACAATCCGGGCGGCACAGAATGACGTGACATAGGATGACGTATAGTTACGCGTTATTCTTTAAAAACCGCCTGCCTGTCGATGATGAAATTCCGAAATATAAAGTCCAGGGCATGCCCTGGCTTTTTTGGCAAAAGAAAAAGGCGGCTTTTGCTTTGATTTGCGAAGGCCGCCCTTTGAAGTTCATGGGTGAGGATAGATCCGTGAATTACAAGTCTAAGTTAAAACGTACGAAGTTCGAGTGTGGATTCCAAGATGGAACGTTCGATCCGGCGAAGCTCTTCTTTACGACGGCTAACCGGGATCATGGCTGTGATTTCGTCATCATCGTAGCCAACGACCATATTCTTTTCGGATAACATGATCGGTCGTTTCAGAACCGACGGGTTTCTCTGGATAAAACGAGTGAGCTGGGTCAGTGACATTTCATCGATTTCTTCCTTCAGTGTGAGATACGCTTTTGAACGTGTCGAGATAATGTCTTCTGTACCGTTTTCGCAACGGGAAAGCAGATATTTGATCTCAGCTTCAGAAAGCAGGTTGGAGAAGATATTCTTTTCAACAAAATTAATGTGGTTATCTTCGAGCCATCTTTTTGCCTTGCGGCAGCTTGCGCATCCAGGCGACGTGTAGAACAATACGGCATCTTTCATATTATTTTTCCTCCGAAACATAATTGTTTCCTTTTTTCTTGATAGGTCAGTGTCTTAGATTTGCATTTCCTGAAGGAATGCATTTCTTAATTGCATCTTTATTTTATGTCTTACCCGAGTAAAGATGCAACCTTTTTTAGAAAGAAAATCCGAAAACTTTATTTGCAGCAATCGTCCTTTAAATAAAGGGGGAATCAATAATAACTAATTTGAACGCGCTTTCATTGAGGTACATTTGAGTTCTTAATATTGTGGCGAAAGCGTTAAATTGATGAGAAAAGTGGCAAATAGAGCTAGTCTTGCCCTTTCTCGGTTTAAACGCAGAGCGGATAATTTGTACAATTTGTTTTTTTTATGAAGATAAAAATTAATCAAAATTGTACATTCGTTGCGTGAAACGGCACTCATGAATCTTTATATTCTTTCTTAGCCTTAACATTATCTTTATACGAATTAAGGCTTTTTTAATTTTTGACACTCAAAAGCCGCATTCCTTTTGCGGATATGTCCGATGATTTTCTTGCGATTTGCCCAGATTCAGGCTGCTCTGGGGCACATTCGTTCTATGAGGATAAATATCCCATTAATATAAGACGGAATATAAATCCGAATCAGATGAAATAAAATGACGATATGCATAATATCCGCTCTCCAGCGGGCAAAAAATTGAAACGGCATCCATAAAATCCTCTATAATGATTTGTGACCCAGCAAGGAGAGAAACAAAATGGAAATTATTGAAGTACTTAACAATAACCAGAGTTACCTCGAAGATTTCATCACCCGGGTTGTCTACAACTCGAACGCTCTTGAGGGCAGTACCCTGACGCGTAATGAAACCTACGCGCTGACCTTTGACTCCAACCATTGCGCCATCAACGCCAATGCCAAGGAGATTCATCAGGCGATCAACCACAAGCGTGCCATGATGCAGATGCTAAAGCGTCTGAACGCCGGCGAACCGCTGACGGCCGAATATCTGATGTCCGTCAACGATACGATCAACGAAAACATCATGTTCGGCGGAGCCTATCGTGAAGATCCGGCTATCGTATCCGGATCGACCAAGGTATTCCCAGGACCTGAAGAAATCGAATCCTTCCTGAACCGTTTCATTGCCAAATATAATGACCTCGTTAAAAACGGATTTACGATGGAAGACGTAGCGGACATGCACATTTCGTTTGAGAACATTCATCCGTTCTCGGATGGAAACGGACGAACCGGCCGCATTCTGATCAACTCTATGCTGATCGCTAACAACCAGACCCCGATTGTCATCCCTCTCGAGATGCGCAATGACTACATCAAACTGCTGGAAACCAACAATGTAAAAGACATGGCCAAGATGTTCACCGGCCTTCAGGAAAAAGAAGCTGAACGTCTGAAAACGTTCGCGGATCTGCAGTAGTCTTCTCTTTTCGCTTTACCCATTATCAGAAATCAGAAAAGCAGCTTTCGGGCTGCTTTTTTGCTGGGCGGGGAACGGGAGATGCGCATAGGAAGGAACATAGACAGGAAGGGACATAGATAGGAGGCCCACAGAAAGAAACAAAAGATACAAACAAAAGATACATAGGAAGGGCAAAGTGAGACGCAAAATTTTCTCACGGCACAGATCCCTGAAACCATATCCCTGTATATCCATATATGGGGAAGATATATGGGGAAGCGGGCCTCTGGTACGGATCGGCAGAAAAGAATGCAAAGAGGCCGGCAGCAGGTCTGGAAAACGGATACAAATTTTGCATTCTTCCGATGCATGAAAACGGTTTACAGGTACAATAGGGGGAAGCGCGCAAAGCGCAGAAGGGAATTTAAATCATGCTTACTCCAGGAACACCGGCTCCGGATTTCACGCTGCCGGATCAGGATGGAAATCTGCACACGCTCTCTTGCTATAGAGGAAAGAAAGTCGTTCTGTATTTTTATCCGAAAGACAATACGTCTGGCTGTACAAAACAGGCCTGCAGTTACCGGGACCATTTTGAAGACTTTGAAAAGGAAGGCGCGGTCGTCATCGGCATTTCCAAGGATACGATCCGCTCCCACGCCAACTTCAAAGCCAAATATGAGCTTCCGTTTCTGCTGCTCGCCGATCCGGAACGAAAGGTTCTCCATGAATACGATGTCGTAAAGGAAAAGACCATGTATGGGAAAAAGGTTCTCGGTACCGTACGGACAACGTACCTGATCGATGAAAACGGCATCATTCTCAAAGCCTATGAGAAGGTCAAGCCGGAAACCGACAGCGAGACGGTTTTAAAGGATATTGAAAACGCAAAGCTCTAAGCCAAACCGTGCAAGGCACAAATCCTGCTTGTGCCTGACTATGTTAAAATTGATACAGATTCATCCGTAGAACGGAGGACGAATTCTGCCCAGCGCTTCCATTGCCCGCCATTCCTTATTAAGCGAAAGGGAAGGTTTATCATCGAGCGGCACTGCGAGGCACCGTTTAAACAAAAAATCAGTTGCGGATGAGGGAGGATAAGATGATTAAACGAATTGGCATTCTTACTTCCGGCGGCGATTCCCCCGGAATGAACGCAGCGGTACGTGCCATCACTCGTGTAGGCATCAATGCCGGACTGGAAGTCTATGGAATTTTCAACGGATATAAAGGAATGGTTGAAGGCTATATCGAGCCGCTCACTTCCGAATCCGTCAGCGAAATTCTTACCCGGGGCGGAACCGTTCTCGGGTCTGCCCGTCTGCCGGAATTCAAGGATGTGGAAGTCCGTAAAAAAGCCATCAAGCAGCTTGAACGCCGCGGCATTAACGCTGTAGTTGTTATTGGCGGTGACGGTTCTTACCGAGGCGCACTTGAACTGACTCACATGGGCATTAACTGCATTGGTCTGCCGGGAACGATTGATAATGATATTACATGTACGGATTTTACGATCGGATTCATGACAGCTCTCGAAACAATTGTCGATGCAGTCGATAAACTGCGGGATACATCCAACTCGCATCACCGCTGCTCCATTGTAGAAGTCATGGGAAACCGCTGCGGCGACCTCGCCCTGTGGGCAGGTATCGCCTGCGGAGCGGAAATCGTTGTTACCAGCGAAAGCGGTTTTGATGAGCAGGATATTCTCGATCGTCTGCGCGATCTCGATCAGATTAAAAAGAAAAAGCACGCGATCATCATCATTTCGGAAAAAATTACCGATGTTCACCAGTTTGCGAAAAAAGTTACGCTCAATACCGGCTTCTCCGGCCGGGCTACCGTTCTTGGTCACATCCAGCGCGGCGGCTCGCCCTGCCCGTTTGACCGTATGCTCGCCAGCCAAATGGGCGAGAAGGCCGTGGACTTGCTGATGCAGGGCATCGGCGGACAGTGTGTCGCTATCCGGAATAACAAGATCACGTCTTTCCCGATCGAAAAAGCACTTGTTATGCCGTCTGAATCGAAAAAACCGCTCACCAACCTGTTCGAACGTCTCGGATAGAGAGATCATTCGTGCAATTGCGAGGGGAATGGTTTAAAATCTCAACGGATTCAACTCTAGAGGTGTATGTATGGATAAAAAAACAAAAGTTGTATGTACGATCGGCCCAGCCAGCGAAAACCCTGAAATGATCGCAAAGCTGGTCGAAGAAGGTATGAACATCTGCCGTCTGAACTTCTCTCACGGCGATTATGAGGAACATGGAGCACGGATCGAGCGCATCCGCCAGGTTTCCAAGGAAATGAAAAAACCGATTGGTATCATGCTCGATACCAAGGGCCCGGAAATTCGTCTTGGCAAATTTGAAGACGGCGGCGTCCAGTTTGAAAAAGGCGACGTAGTGACCATCGTCAACGATGCGGAACTGCTCGGCAACCGCGAAAGATTTGCGATCAGCGTACCGGAAGTTTTTAACGATGTAAAACCCGGCGACTTCATCCTGATGGATGACGGTAAAATGCGCGTGGATATTACGGAAGTTACTCCAGGCAAGGAATTCAAAGGAATTGTAGCCAACCCCCACTTCCTGAAGTCTAAGAAGGGCTGCAACCTGCCAGGAATCATTCTTTCCATGCCTTTCCTTTCCAAGAAAGATGAAGCGGATCTGCGCTTTGGTGCGAAAAACGATATCGACTACGTAGCTCTGAGCTTTGTACGTCGTAAAGAAGACGTTCTTGCGGTTCGGGATGTTCTCATTTCCGAAGGCAAGGATGATATTCAGATCATTGCGAAAATCGAAAACCAGGAAGGTTTCGACAACCTGCCTGACATTCTGGAAGTAGCCGACGGCATCATGGTTGCCCGCGGTGACCTCGGCGTGAACGTATCACTCGAATACGTACCAATCTACCAGAAACAGATGATCAAAATGGCAAACGATGCCGGCAAGCCGGTTATCACCGCTACCCACATGCTCGAATCCATGCAGGGCAACCCGCGTCCGACTCGTGCAGAAGCCAGTGACGTTGCCAATGCGATCATGGATGGCACCGATGCGGTTATGACTTCCGCTGAAACAGCTGCAGGAAGCTATCCAGCAGAAGCCGTTCATACATTCACAAAAATTGCCAATGCCATCGAACCGATGATTGACTACAAGAAACGTCTGGCTGATGGTATTGCTTCTTCCAAGCGCAACATGAGCGACTCCATCGCCATTTCCGCTGCGGAAACCGCTCTGGCCATGGACATCAAGGCCATCATTGCCTTCACACAGTCCGGCCTGACCGCTAAACGTCTGGCGAAATTCCGTCCGGAAGCACCGATCATTGCGGTAACTTTCGATGAAAAAGTTCAGCGCTCTCTGCTTCCTGTCTTCGGTGTACAGCCTGTCGTTACCGACGTGCAGAACACCCAGCAGAACGACGTTCAGCTCGCTCGCAACATCGCTCTGAAAAACGGTCTGCATCACGGAGACAACATCATCGTTGTAGCCGGCTATCCAGTTGGAAGCGGATCGACCAACATGATGAAAATCGTTACTGTCTAAACCGACTGACGATTCTTCCGCTTAATTTGATTTCCTTTCAGGAGCTGCAATAAAACTCTGTGGCTCCTGTTTTTTTATGCATTTATTTTTATTTTTTGCTTATTTATTTGCGTCCGGCCAGGAGAGGGGCGATCTGTCCGGTTCTTCCATCGCAAAACCGGCCAATCCGGTTCGTGAAGGCTATACGTTTGAGGGCTGGTTTACGGATTCCGAAGGCAAAAACGCCTTTAACTTCGAAACGGCAAAACCAGAAACCGATACCGTGATTTACGCCAGGTGTACGCGGATCCTCACAGCCCTGGATGCCCCGGCTAAACTCAGAGTTAGCACATCCCGTAGTGAAACCGGCGTACTGAGCGGAACATTCCGCTGGGATGCAGTAGAAGCGGGTGAAGGAAAAGTCAGCGGGTATGGCGTGACGCTGACGGATCCGGATGGAATCGACTGGACGCAGGGCGGCATGGCCGGAACGTAAACCGAGTTTGCGACGGCTCTGACCAAAGAAGGCGATTGGACAATTACCGTTACCGCAGTGGGCAGCGAAGAAAACGGTTCGAGCGACAGCCAATCGGCAACGCTGACCGTCCGCATCACCTTCGATGCGCAGATCGAGGAAGAATCGGAAGATGTTCTCTGCCTTTGTGCATCTTCCATCACGAAGCTGAGCGATCCGGTTCCCACCGGCTACACGTCTGAAGGCTGGTTTACAGAGGAAAGCTGCACGAACAAATTCGATTTTGCGCAGGCAAACCGGAGCAGAGCCTGACCCTGTACGCCTAGTGGGCCGAAGAAGAACCGGTTGTGGAACTGAACTGGACGCTTCTGAATCAGGCCATTGCCAAAGGCCAGAACGTCAATACGAAGCTGGCCAGCTATCAGGACAAAGACAAGAGTGAATTCTCCGCAGCCTTTGGACGCGCAAAAGCGCTCAGAAGTGCAGAAGAGGTCACGCAGTCGGAAATTGACCGCATGGCCAGAGAACTCGCTTCGGCAGAACTTGTTCTTCGTCTGAAATCCAGTAAAGATCTGCTGAACCTTGAATAATCCGGCTGATCGAGCAGGAAATCAAGGCAGTCGGATTCTTCCCGATTTACAATGGAAACCGAATTGCCAAAGAATTCAAAAGGCCGGCTGCAGAGCGAAATCTGCAGCCGCCTTTCTTTATATGGTTATGTTCGAGTTACATGGTTATGTTCGAGTTCGTCAGGGAATGGGTATATTCGTGTTCTTCCGGCGTAAGTTCTTCGGATTGGGTTCTGGGTTCTGCGCCCGGTCCGGTTTCAGGCCCATGCTGCCGTGCAGGGCTGCCTGCTGACCATCTAGGAAAACGCGGAAAGAAGAGGAATGAAGATCGCTCAGGACAGAGATCGCAGGCAGATATAAAAATAGATAGGCAGTATCAATTCATAATCATTTCCCTTCAGTTTTATGCGCAAATCACTCACTTCATCGCGGAAAAACAAGCGGGGTGCTCTTGAGTGTAAGCGTGCACAATGCTAACCTGAAATCATGAGACCATCTGTGATGGATGGAAAGAGGAGGAAACATGAGGAAAGCTTCCAGAAAGATCGCAAGCAGCTTTTTAGCCGCTGCTATGCTGATCCCCTCATTCAGTCTGCCGGCTGCAGCTGCTGAACCGCAGGAAGAGCCAGTCGCCAGCACTGAGTACAAGATTTACCCGACGCCTCATTCCGTTGTTTACGCAACTGGAACGACGACAATCAGCAATGACGTGAACGTTGTCTACTCTGCAGGCATTGACCAGTACACGAAAGATCATGCAGCAGATGTTTTCAAGCTTCTTGGCGAGGATGTAAAACTCACGACGAGCGATGCTGCTGTTGAGGGAAAAACAAACCTGCTGGTCGGAATCCAGGGCGAGGATTCTCCGGCGAAAACCTACTTTGACACGCATACCATTACGGCTGAGGATCTCTTTTCCAAGACCGATAGCTATGCGCTTGAAATTCAGGATGGAACGATTGCCATTCTGGGCGTTTCTACCGATGCCGCCTTCTATGGCCTGACTTCGCTGAAACACATCTTCAAACAGGTGGAAAACAAGGAAGTTCGAAACCTGCGCATGGAAGACTTCGCGGACGTTAAGACCCGCGGATTTATCGAAGGCTACTACGGAAACCCGTGGTCCTTTGAAGACCGTGCGGATCTGATGACATTTGGCGGCGACTATAAGCTCAACGGCTATTTCTACGCCCCGAAAGACGACCCCAAGCACAATGCAAAATGGCGTGAACTGTATACCGAAGAAGAACTGAAAAACCACGCCATGCTGGCGGAAGCGGGAAACAAATCCAAATGCTATTACATTTACGCGCTTCATCCCTTTATGACCAATGCGATCAGCTTCGGTTCCAATTACCAGAGCGATCTGAAGATCATCAAGGACAAGTTTGAACAGATGATGGGTGTGGGCGTAAAACAGTTCGCCATTCTGGCTGACGATGCCGGTGTTCCAGGCGGCGAACCGCAGAACTACGTAACGCTCATGACCGATCTGACCAACTGGCTCAAAACCAAGCAGTCCGAATATCCGGGCCTGAAAACCGACATGATTTTCTGTCCGAACGACTATATGGGCAACGGCAGCAGCCAGCAGATGCAGACGCTCAAGCAGCTGCCGGATTCCGTTTCGATCATCGAAACCGGAGGACGTGTCTGGGGTGAAGTCGGTCCTTCCTTTAACAACCGTTTCTATTCCAACATGGGGCGTCCAGCGTTCATGTGGATCAACTGGCCTTGCTCGGACAACACCAAGGATTCCCTGATCATGGGTGCCGCGCTGACCTTCCTGAAACCGAATACGAATCCGGAAACCGTGAACGGTATCGTTCTGAACCCGATGCAGCAGTCGGAACCGTCCAAAGAGGCGATCTTCACCAATGCGGACTACGCCTGGAACATCTGGACTTCGGAAGAAAAATACGATTCCGTATGGCACGATTCCTTTAACTATATCGACCATGGCGATTCCACAGATACCATCGGTTCTGCCGCGTATCGTGAACTGTCCAAGCACATGCAGTATTCGAGAGCTGTGAACACGGAAGAATCCGTTGAAATCAAGGATGCCATGAGCGCTCTGGGCAATAAGCTGGCAGCCGGCGACGCGACCGTCGTCGACGATGTAAAAGCGCTCCGTCCTGAATTCGAAAAACTGCACCAGGCCGCCCTGGATTACCGTGAATATACCGGCAACGAACGTACCCTTGGCCAGATCACGTACTGGATTGATGCCTGGGAAGATACGACCGATGCGATTCTTGGCTACTTCGATACCATCGACAAGCTGGAAAGCGGCGCACCGCTGTCGGAAATCTGGGATTCGTTCTCCGCAGCACAGGCTGCCCGCGACCAGTCCGAAACGCATAAACTCTGGTACATCGATCACTGGGAATATGCGAAAGCCGGAACGAAATACGTCACTCCGTTCATGAACCGTCTGGACACGCTTCTGTCTGACCAGATTCTGCCGCTCGTTGATCCGAGTGCAGACCGCGTTCATATCATTACCAATCGTATCGATACGCCGACCGGCTCCATGGCCAACGCCACCGATGGCAATCCGAATACGGAAATCATTTACAAAACCCCAAGCAAAGTAGAACCTGGCGATTACATCGGTGTCATGCGCACAACCCCGATTGATGTCGATTCTGTCAGCATCCTTCTTGGTCAGTCCGGAAACCTGAACGATACATTCCCGTCCGCCAAACTGCAGTACACCCAGGATGGCGTAAACTGGATCGATATCGGAGAAGAAACGAGCAGTACCACCGACATGAGCCAGACTGGCCTTGGCCTGAAAAACGTTCTGGGCATGCGCGTTCTGTGCACAGGCAGTAACCCGAACATCTGGCTTGGCGTCCGTGACTTTGTCCTCAATCCAGAAGCCGGAGGCGACAGCGGGGAAACCGGAGAAGGCTCCTTCTCCCTCCCTGCAGGAAATGGCGCATATCAGACGAACACGAAAGAGAAAGCCTATGACGGCGATGCTTCCACGTACCTGTGGACCAACCAGAAAGCCGCTGTCGGCGATACCTTTACCTGGACATACGGCGAAGAAGTCCGCGCACGCAACGTCCATATCATTATGGGCAACGGCTCTTCCGCCGATAAATGGACCAGCTTCGTTCTCGAAACGTCTGTAGACGGAACGAACTGGACCGAACACAAAACGTTCACCAGTACGCCAAAAGGCGCCGATGAATACAACTTCGACCTGCAGAACGCATCGGTAAAATACGTGCGTCTGCGCAACCTCGAAGCGGTAGAAAATTGGGTTCAGCTTTCTGAATTTACTGTAGAAACCGAAGCTGGCGATCCGTACAACGCCAGCCATCTGATGACCAACACCGACATTGAAGCCGGCGTCTTCTTCACCGCAGCCGAAAGCAAACTGAAGGCGGAAGGCAGCATTACGCTCCAGCCGGGCGAATACCTCGGTATGGATCTGGAACGCATCGTTGAGATGGAATCGATTGATCCAGGAACTGATGCAGCAGGTCTGAGCGTTCAGACAAGCCGCAACGATTACGAATGGCAGGCATTTGATGCCAAAGATCCGATTGGCCGCTATGTCCGTCTGATCAACAATACCGACCAGCCGGTAACCTTCACCATCGACGATGTAATGACCGTTACATGCAAGACCGAAGCGGTGATCAAGCTGGATTCCTCGACGATGGGCAAAGATGACGAGTACGGCTATCAGGATACCCGCAATAACGGCGCAGCCTTTGACGGCGACGTAGATACGACAACCCTCTTTGCGGACTACCCGAAAGCGGGCCAGAACATCATCTACGATCTTGGACAGCTCCGTCCGGTTTCCAAAGTGACGATTTACACGCAGGATTCCGCAACCAACTACCTGACCGACTTCAAAGTCTCTGTTTCTGCCGATAAGGGAAACTGGACCGAAGTCTTTACAATCGGTGATGGTCAGCCCGATACCAATGAGCTGACAGTCAATGCGGTAAACTCCGAACTCTTTACCGCGTCTTCCACCTATCCAAACAAAGTCATGGCTTCCGGCGAAATTACTTCGACGAATGCCCGCTACGTGAAGATTGAGTTCACTGCCGATAACGACGTTCGCTTCGCTGGCTTCAATGAAATTGAAATTAATGACGGCGCGTACGTTCCGGTTTACAACGCCGCATTCCGTACGGATTCCGCACAGCGCGAAGACTATATTCCAGCTAACCTGGTTGACGGCAGTCTTGCTACCGCATGGACACCGGATACCGATGCAGCCGGATTCATCGAATACGACTACTCCGAAGGCCTCGAAAAGAACCACTTCAACGTCATCACCAAAGGCGACGCCAGCAAGGCTGCCTTCTCCGTTCTTGGCGTTAAAGACGGCGAAAAGAAATGGTACGACCTCGGAACGCTCGACCATTCGCTCAGCCAGTTCGCAGTCGATATCGATAAAGTGCTGACCGTGAAGATCAGCTGGCCGGAAGGCACACAGCCAGTCGTTTCGGAAATCATCGCCTACAAGGCATCCCTCGAAGAAATCGATACGACGCTGCTGAAAGCCGCAATCGATAAAGGCGAAGGTCTCACGCTGAGTGATTTCAACGAAGCGTCCCAGAGTGCCCTTGGGGCCGGACTTGACAGCGCAAAAGCGGCTTACCGCAATAAGCGCAGTCAGGAAGCGGTCGATGCAGCAGCCAAGAGCCTGAACGATGTTCTGCTCGAAGCCCGAAAGACCCCTTCGGCTTCTGCACTCGAAGAAATCTAAGTTTTACCCCGAACGCACAGATTCGATTTTGTGAAAACGGAATGATGAAATATAAATCTGGTCCCGGATTTGGACGATGCCTGGATGGCTTCCAAATCCGGGGCCGTTTTTTGTGCAGGAGAGGGCACGACAGAACGAGATCGGAACGCGGTTTAAAACGCGCTGAATAGAAACCCAGTACATAGAATTCCGGCACTCGCACAGAAAGACAGGAAAATAAATAGAAAATAAATAGAAAATAAATAGAAAATAAATATTGGAAACAGCGCAAGATCCTATCCGACACGGATAGGATCTGAGTGAAAAAGTATCATTCCTTGATCTGAAAGAATTCCTTGAAAGCGCTTGAGTGAATACGCTCTCAATGGTACGCTTAATCCGCTGCACCATTTTGAATGGTGTCATAAGGAGGAAAAATGAGGAAAACTTCCAGGAAAATTGCGAGCAGCTTTTTAGCCGCCGCAATGCTGATTCCTTCATTCAGCCTGCCCGCTGCCGCATCCGAACCGGATACGGGAGCCGCAAGCGCTGAATATAAAATTTATCCGACGCCGCAGTCTGTTGTGTACGGAACAGGCGCGACGACGGTTTCTAAGGATGTCCATGTCGTGTATTCGGCAGGAATTGACCAGTTCACAAAAGACCATGCCAAAGAGGTATTCGCTCTGCTCGGTCAGGACGTAACCCTGAGCGAAGGCGACACGCCAGAAGAGGGCAAAACCAATCTGCTCGTCGGAATCCAGGGCGAGGAATCCCCCGCAGCGGATTATTTTGAAACCCATACGATTGCAGCCAAAGATCTGTTTGAAAAGACCGACAGCTATGCGCTGGAAATCGGCGAGGGAACGATTGCCATTCTGGGCGTATCGACCGATGCGGCCTTTTACGGCCTGACGTCGCTGAAGCATATTTTCTCGCAGGTGGAAAACCGTGAGGTCCGCAGCCTGCGCATCGAAGATTTTGCCGACGTCAAAACCCGCGGCTTCATTGAAGGCTACTACGGAAACCCGTGGAGCCACGAAGACCGTCTCGATTTAATGAAATTTGGCGGCGACTATAAGCTCAACGGCTACTTCTATGCGCCAAAAGATGACCCGAAGCATAACGCCAAATGGCGGGAACTGTATACGGAAGACGAGCTGCAGAAGCATAAAGAGCTTGCAGAAGCCGGCAACAAATCCAAGTGCTACTACATTTACGCGCTGCACCCCTTCATGCATAATGCCGTGAATTTCGGAGATAACTATGCGCGCGATCTGAAGATCATCGAGGACAAATTCGAACAGCTGATGCAGGTCGGCGTAAAACAATTCGCAATTCTGGCAGACGATGCCGCGGTGCCTGGCGGCAATCCGCAAAACTACGTCACGCTCATGACGGATCTGACCGAATGGATCAAAACTAAGCAGTCCGAATATCCGGGTCTGAAATCCGACATGATTTTCTGCCCGGCGGATTACATGGGCAACGGCTCGAGCGCGGAAATGCAGACGCTCAAGCAGCTGCCGGATTCGGTTTCCATCGTGCAGACCGGCGGCCGGATCTGGGGCGAAGTCGGACCTTCGTTCAACGATCCTTTTTATGAACGAATGGGACGCCCGGCGTTCATGTGGATCAACTGGCCATGCTCCGACAATACGAAAGACGGCCTGATCATGGGCGGTGCCGAAGCGGTACTCAAGCCCAATAC